>JANOKE010000521.1:0-13027 GCA_031419135.1 Gemmatimonadaceae bacterium | reverse complement strand
CACCACCACCGAAGCCGCCACCACCGCCGCTGCCGGCCGTTCCAGATCGAATCCCCAGCAGCGTGCGTTTGTCCATAAAGCCAGCCAACTGCGTGGGCAACAGCCGATACTGCGCGGCCGTGATCAGCTTCCGCAAATCCGGCGCAATCCGAATGAGCAAGTCGACCGTCTGTTCACGCGCATGTTTGTACCGGTCGTAGGCGTCGCCATGGTCGTAACGATCCGGCAGATCGGCGAGAAAGCGGGCCACCGGGTTCCAGATGGAATCCGACTTGAGCACATAGCGATAGTTCAACGTTGCGAGACTGTCAGCCTGCCGCCGCGTAAGCTTGAGCGAATCGGCCTGTTGCAGCAGTTGCTGCATCGGATTGATGATGCCCACATTCGCTGTGCCACGCAGTTGCTGCAGCGACGGCTTGTTGCCCGGCCGGGTGCGCCCCCGATCGAGTTGCTGCAGCAATTGCTGATGTTCCCGCGTGGGTCCAATGTCAAAACGCATGGTTGCCGTAATAGACGTTGGCGAGCGGATGGCGTTTTGCGACGGGCGCGTTGAGCCAAAGCGCTCGTTCACCTCATACTTGAACGTCCCGGACGCCGCGTCGAATCCGCGCACGTACAACAGTGACTGGTCAGGGTTGATGTTCATGCCCCACCCCTTGAGGTGGTCTTCGCCGTTGAGCAACCGGTCGAACCCACCCAGTGGGTTGACTATCTGCACCGACAGGTTCGCCCGCTGCGGCAAGCCGATACGCAGCGAATTGAAGGAGATGCCGAGATTTCCAGTCATGGTCCACGGCCCTTGGCAGGAATTGCGGCCTGCCAGCGTGCCCAATTGCGAACGCAGGCACGCGGTCGCTTCACGCGTTCCCGTAGCGAGGAGCGTTTGCATACCCGACGCAACCACGGGGTCGCTCGCGGTGGCCGGATTGTAGACGAACGCCCGATCGTTGCCGAAGCTGTCGCCGTTCACGTCGCCTTGCACCAGTGGCGAGTACAGCACCCCTGATCGGAAACCGGCCGACCACGACACCCGCATGGAGTTCAGCCAATTGTAGCTGAGCTGATACTGAATCTGATGACGCGAGAAGTTCTGCCCAGCGGACCATTCGCGCGATCGTGGATCGCCTACGGTGCTGGAAAACCCGTTGAACTGTTCCCGCACATCCGCCATGACGTACGACAAGCTCCATCCCCAGTGCGAGCTGAAGGAGATTGGGCGCAGGCTGAACGTCAACTGTCGACTCTCCGATTGCAAATCGGAACGCTGCTCACTGACGCGACCGTACGCGTCGGCGATGCGTGAACCACGCCAGGCAATCACGCCGGTTGTAGGCACGATCGATGTGGCGGGAACGTAGATCGGACGATTCCCTTCATTGAGCAGCGCAAACTGCTGCACGCCGGGGAAGTTGATGTCGATGGATCCTGCCTGATTCTGGTTGCGCGACCACGTCGCATCGACCGACGCCGAGAAACGGTTCTTCAGAATCGCGCCACTCCACTGCACGTTCGAGCGCAGGGAACGCTGGGCCAGATATCCGGGGCTGAACAGCGTGACGTTGGGCGCGCTGTTGGAAAACACCGTGCCGCTCGTCCCGTCGGCGCACGTCAGTGGGATACTGCCCACGTTGGCGGCGTACTGTGTCCAATCCGGAATGGGCGACGCAATACCGAGACAGGTGAGTGACTGCAGCCCCGAGGGCAACCCCGTATTGTCGACCGCGCCCTGTATGAGTTGGAGTCCCGGTGTGTTCTGAAACACTCCGATGCCACCGCGCACGACCGCGCGAGGGGCCCGGGCCATGCCAGGCAACAACGTGAGCTGGCTGGCCTCACCGAGCGTCCACGAGAAGCCCAGGCGGGGACTGACATACAGATTTCTGGGAATGACCGCGTTGTCAAGACCGAATACACTGCGCACTTCGGAATTGTGTTCCGGTCCGCTGAGGTAGCGGTTCCCGTCTACACGTACGCCGTACTGCACCTGCACATCGTTGGTCGGACGCCACGCGTCGCCCAGCGACATTGCGCCAACCAACTGACTGCCGCTGCGGCGACGCGGTGAGAGCTGTCGCGTGAACGACGCCGGCACGTTGGATTCGAGATCGGCCAACGAATTGTAGCTGAACGTGCCCAGCTGATTCTGCGTGAAGTCCTGCCAGTAGCTGTCCAGACGCAACTCGGACGTGAGCTTGACACGATGCCGGTTGTCGGAACTGAACCAGGACAGGGTGTTGTTGCCCGCCAGTGACGCGTTCTGTGAGGCCGTGTTGAGATTGGTGCTGCCCGCAAACGACAGTTGCTTGACCGACGCCGAGCCGTCATCGAGCGCCGAGTTCACCCGCACCGAACCCGCCGGCAAGGTCACGAACGGTTCGGCACTGTTCCGCGACAGGTTGTACCCCAGCGTGGTTTCGGTGAAGAGCCCGAACAGGCCGACCTGCCCACTGTGCCGAAGCTGCGACGATCCACCGTACGAGGAGCGCTCACCATCGCGCGACGGCGTGAACAGGGCCGTCTGTCCATTGCCAACCGGTGATGTCCGATTGAGGTTGCCGCTCAGTGTGGCCGCGAAGGTGTTTCCGCGCGTGGAGTTTGGCTGGACAAAATCGAAACTGCCCAGAAACGACCCGCGGTCTTGCACGCGCTGCGGCGAATACTCGGCCACATTGAACGGGGCGTGTTGCGAGCTCAGAATGTTGAGCAGGCGCGCTACCGAATCGGCGGAAACTCCCACCGTTTGAAAACCCAGGTCGTCGCTGTTGAGCAGCGTTTGCAGATCCTGCAAGCGACGATCGAATTGGAATGACGAATTGTAAAACGCCTGGTCGGGCTTGATCGGACCCGACGTCGATCCACCCAGCGACAGATTGGTATACTGTTGCGACGTCGCGAGACCGGCCTTGTCTACCCACTGCATGGGCGGGGCGATCAGATTCGAACTGAGCGAACGATTGCGGTAGTTCGATCCCGAGCTCGTGCGCACCTGCAACTGGCCGCCCGAAAAGCCGCCACGCGCCACATCGTACGTGGAGGTGGAGAGCGTCGTGCGCACATTCGCATCCCGCGGCACGTTGGCTTCGCCGAAGTTGAGACCATTGAGCTGCGTGTTGTTCTGATCACCGCCCAATCCGAACACCGAAAACGCGTCGGCGGCACCGTCAGCGCCCAGCAACAGTTGCACGCCCGGAATGGACGCTGCCATGGCGGCCAGATCACCCATCTGCTCGGCGGTCAGGAATCCAGGATCGGCGCTCACCGCTTTCTCGGTGCCACTGACATCCGAAATGGTGTCGCTGCGCGAGGCAATGGACTGCTCCGTTACGCGCACCGACTCCAGTGTGACGGTAGCCGGACTCATGCGCGCGTCGGCGATCAGGATTTCCTGATCGGCCGTCCGCAGCACCTGATAGCGTCGCGGCGTGAAGCCGAGTGCCGTGAAGGTTACCCAATAGTTGCCTTCGCCACCAGGAAACGAAATTTGATATCGACCGTTCTTGTCGGTGCGTGCGGTGCGGCTGACATTGCCACTCAGCGTAGTGGCAGTCACCAACACACTCGGAACGGCAACGGCTTCGGGGCCGAGCACCCGACCCCGGATGATATCGACCGATTGCGCGCCGACAGTGGCCGCCGCAAGCAGGATCAATCCGAGGGCCGTCGTGATGCGGCGAAAGAACGGGTTATGAGTCACGGTAGACTTTGACGAGGAGCACTGCGTTTCGTTAAGCGGGAAATCCATAAGTCGGGCGGAACCCGCACTGACTGCATTACCCGGCACCGGCGGATTTCGTTGGGATGATTGACATACGCCGGAAAGGCTTCCGCCGTTGACCGGAGACGACGGTATCTTCCCCGTATGGAGATCCTCCGTGACCCGCTGTGGAACAACATCCGGCTCGAGCCGTTGGCGCTGGCGCTGCTCGACACGTCGGTGGTCCAGCGATTGCGCTACGTGCGACAACTTGGACTGGCCTACCTTGTCTACCCCGGTGCCACCCACTCGCGCTTTGAGCATGCTTTGGGTGCGTATCACCTGGCCGGCATCGCGTTACGGTTGCTTGACGAGCAAGGCGCGCTGACCGGTATTCCCGCGCGCGAGGTGGCGGTGGTCCGCGCGGCGGCGTTGCTGCACGACGTCGGGCACTATCCGTTCTCGCACGCGCTCGAAGAGATAGGCGTCACGCACCACGAGGAAGTCGCGCGGCCGTTGCTGATGGACGGCCCGATCGCGGACATCCTGACACGCATGCTGGGTGCCGATGCGCCACGCGACGTGTACGCGCTGATCAGCGGACAGAGCGACAGTCCGTTGCAGGGGCTCATCTCGGGTTCGGTTGATCTCGACAAGATCGAATATCTGAAGCGCGACGGAACGATGTGCGGGGTGCCGTACGGCGAGATTGACGTGGACCGTCTGCTGAACTCGCTGGTGCTCGTTCCGCACCCGGAGCACGGCCGACAAACCATCGGCGTCCACGAGAAGGGACTGTCGGCGATCGAGTCGCTCCTGTTCGCCAAGTACCAGATGTACCGCAATGTGTATTGGCATCACGCGGTGCGCAGTGCGACCGCGATGTACAAGCGACTCGTCGCCGTGGCGCTCGATGCCGGCCTCGTGTCCGCCTCCTTCGTGGCACGCAGTACCGACGAAGAACTGCTCGTACATCTCAATACCCCGGAACTGCCCGCCGAGGCGCGCGCCCAGTGGCAGGGGTTGCGTGCCCGGCAACTGCACAAGCGGGCGTACGAACGACCCGCCGCCACCTTGGGTGAGAACCTGGGCGAATGGATCGCATCCGATTTCGCGCTCACGCGCCGCGTCGAGGATGCGCTGGCTCGAGAACTGAACATGCCGCCGGGCGCGCTGCTGCTGGACTATCCCGCGAAAACGCAGATGTTGGGGCTCGAACTGCCCATGCTGCGACGCAATGGCCACGTCGAACTGCTCACCGCCGCTGGCTGGGAAGGCGATATGAACCTGCCGCGACTAAGCGAAGAGTTTTATCGAAGCGCGCGTCGACTTCGTGTGTTCACGGCTAATCGGGAGCCCATTCCCGCCGAATCGGTGTTGACGTTGCTACAGCAGGACGCCGAGTCGATTCGCGACTGCCTCGATCGCGGCCAAACGCTGCTGCGGTAGCGCAGTCCTATTTCGTCGAGCCCCGTTGGCAGAGCGGAGCACCCGACTTCGCCGCTTCCATCATTTCGACGGCTTCAGTTGTGATGCTTCGACCGCGGTCGTTCACATAGAACGTCCGGATGCCGGCGTGCAGCGAATCACTGCTCACGGTGGCGCGTACACTCTGAGCCCAGTTTCGAATTGGGCGCGGTAATTCGACGATGCATCCCACGTCGCTCCCGGCCACATCCAACAGCACAATCGTTGGCGTTGCGATGCGCCCGTCCAACGAGCGATGTGATTCCTGAACAGCGCGTCCCTGATCGGGCAGCACAATGCGCAGATCAAGGCCGGGGACCTGCTCGGCGAGCGCGGCGAGCCAGGGCACCGAGTTCATGGAGTCCCCGCAGCGGTCGACCGCAATGACCAAGAGGTGCCAAGTCCCACCAATCGCTCGTGCCCGTTGAAGCAACGCGTCGTCCACCCGCGCACGGTCGCGCATTTGCAGCCATCCCTCACGGCGCGCCTTCGCCGCCGCCAGAAAGTCGGGGAAGGTCTGCCCGCCTGCCTGAAGCTGACGCAACGTGCTGTCGGGTGACACGAGGCAGCCAAGCGCGGCGCTGGACCGTGGCGCCGCCGTCAGCAACAAGAGGCCCAGCATCGCTCGAACGGGCAACATCGATGTCATCTCCGAATAGTCATCAGGGTAAGGTGCGCCTCGAGCGGCCATGCGACTCGGCGAGTTTTCGGCCAATGCCTCGGTAAAACGCCGCATCCAACGGCTTTCCTTCGTCATCGAGAGACATGGCGCAGCGTTCGAGAGCATACAGGATGTTGCCCAGATAGACGCCGGCCAGCCCACCTACGGTCTCGTCGGACGGACGCGGTTCAACACCCTGCTCAGACACGCGCTGCGGCCGGAGACTCGCCCGTCGTCCCCGTAGGCATTCCGTATACCGATAGCACCTGGATCACAATCGCGGTGATGTTGTCCAGCCCGCCGCGACGGTTGGCTTCGGTAATCATGGCGTCAACCATTCGACCGGGGGTTACACGGGTTTCGACGATTTTTTTCAACTGCGGATCTTCGACCATGCCCGTCAGGCCGTCAGAGCAGATCAGCCACAGATCGCCATTCTCGATGTTGCCCTGCAGCACGTCGGCCTCGACCGAGGCGTTGGCCCCCACACAGCGGGTAATCACGTTGCTGTAGGGGTGGTATCGCGCCTGCTCGGGGGTGAGGAATCCTGCGTCGACCTGTTCCTGCACGTACGAGTGGTCTTTCGTGACCTGTCGAAAAACGCCGTCTCGCACCAAATACACCCGCGAATCGCCGATGTGGCCAATGATCCATCGGCCGCCCCCCATCACAAGACAAGACGCGGTGGTCCCCATCCCCTGCTTGTCAGACTCCACGATCGTTCGTTCATAGATGGCCCTGTTGGCCTCCCGGAGCGCGTGCGCCATCACGACCAGTGGCGTGGGACCCGCAAGATCACGCGTCCCGGCAAGTTCACGGGCCACGATCTGTACAGCCATTTCGCTCGCTACCTCACCGGCCGCGTGCCCCCCCATGCCGTCGGCGACGATGAAGAGCCCCCGCTCGGAATCGGCGTCGGCGTAGAGGCTGTCTTCGTTGCCTGCTCGAATGCGCCCGACGTCGGTGCCGGCGGCGACGGAAAGCTGCACGTGGATGGGGTGGTCTTGGCCCGAGGAAGATACTGAGGAAGTCGAAGCTACCCGCACGCCGCTCCTATTCGCAAGCGCGGCGCGCGGTCTGGCAGGTCCGAAATGCGGCTAATTCCCGACCACCTCCCCCTTCCCCTCGCCGACCTGCAAGCGAAAGAGCCGTTCATAGAGGCCGCCCGTGGCCCGCAGCGTTCGATGCGTCCCTCGTTCAACGACCTCTCCATGATGGAGAACCAGGATCTCATCCGCATCGAGAATCGTGCTGAGCCGATGCGCGATGGCGATACTGGTGCGCCCTCGCATCAACGCCGAAACCGCTGCCTGGAGTTCGGCCTCGATTTCCGAATCGACGGCGCTGGTCGCCTCATCGAGAACCAGCAGCGCAGGATCAGCGGCGATGGCGCGTGCGAAGGCCAACAACTGCCGCTCTCCCACACTCACGCTCGCTCCACGCTCGGCCAGTTCATGATGCCACCCACCGGGCAGGCGACGGATAACGCGGTCGGCGCCCACGCGCCGGGCGGCGCGATCCAAGGCGGCGTCATCGAGCGGCAATCCCAATCGAACATTCGACGCCACGTCACCGGCAAACAAAAAAATGTCCTGCTGCACGTATCCGATCACCGCGCGCAGGACGTCCACCGGCAAATCGCGAATCTCCACATCATTGATCAGGATTCTTCCGCGCTGCGGCTCGTAGAAGCGCAGCAACAGATTGACGACCGTGGTCTTGCCTGCGCCGGTATGCCCCACCAACGCGATCGTTTCGCCCGGCCGCACGGTGAAACTCACGTGACGCAACACCCATCGCGGATCGGATGCGGCCAAGGTGCCCGAACGGGATACCGGCGCGTGGGCCATCTCGTCGTCTGACACGCCGCCCGCCGCGCCGTAGTGGAACCACACTCCATCGAACGTGATGGTAATTCCGGCACGACGCAGCGCCTCGACGCGTAAGTCGCGGTCGGCAGTGGGTTCGAGTCCCGGAGCGTCGGGCGTATCCAACAGGGCAAAGATGCGTTCCGAAGAGGCCATCGCCTGCTGCAGAATGTTGTACTTCTCCGATAAATCCTGCAGCGGTTGAAAGAACCGCCGAACCAGCTGGAGGAACGCTGCGACCGTTCCTACCGTCAGGGCCGCGCTGCCCACCCGGAACCCGCTCGCGACCAGTAGACTGGCCAATGCCAACGTGGTGAGGAACTCGATGACGGGGAAGTACAAGGCGTACACCGCAATCGACGTGAGATGGGCATCAAGGTGCGCCGCATTCAGCGTGTCGAAGCGCGCCACTTCGGCCCCCTGACGTCCAAACAATTGCACAATGCGGACACCCGTCAGACGCTCCTGCAGGAACGCGTTGAGATGCGCCAGTCGCGCTCTGATATCGCGATATCCCGACCGCACGTGCGACTGAAAAATGCGGGATGCGAGGAACACCAACGGAATGACCGCGAACGATGCCAATGCCAGTCGCCAGTCGACCACCAGCATCACCGCACTGATCGCCGCGAGGGTGCAGAGATCGCCGAGGCCGGATACGACGCCGGAGGTGAACAGTTCGTTCAGCGCCTCGACATCGCTGGTGACGCGCGTCACGAGGCGTCCCACGGGCGTGCGGTCGAACCAGGCAATCGGCAGTCGTTGCAGGCGCGCGAACAGCTGGGCGCGCAAGTCACGCATGACGCGCTGTCCAAGAAGACCCGTGAACAGGGTTTCGCCGTAGGCGGCGCCAAACTGCGCGATCAACAACAGGGCAAAGGCCAGTGCTACCTGGATCACGCGTGTGGTGTCTCGCGCCGGCAGGGCGTGGTCGATGACCCATCGCGTGAGCAATGGACCGGCCAACTGCATCGCCGACTCCACGGCGATCAGCGCGAGCGATGCCGCGACCAGTCGCCGATACGGGCGCACGCAGTGCAGGAGTCGTCGCACCAGCCGCGCATCGTACGCCTTGCCGGTGGTCTCGTTATCGGGATGTATGGCATCAGCCATGGCGGGAAGAATCTAGTGGCGCGCGCGGATAGTTTTCAGCGCATGAAGGATCGCATTCGCATTCGTGGCGCCAGGCAGCACAACCTCAAGGGGTTCGACCTCGACATCCCGCGCCGGGCGCTGACGGTCGTGACGGGCGTCTCGGGATCGGGGAAGTCGTCGCTGGCGTTCGACACGCTGTATGCGGAGGGACAGCGCCGATACGTCGAATCCCTGTCGGCATACGCGCGTCAGTTTCTGGAGCGGATGGAGAAGCCGCTCGTCGATTCCATTGACGGCCTGTCACCCGCCGTGGCCATCGAGCAGAAGAATCCAACGCGGACGTCGCGCTCGACCGTGGGCACCGCGACAGAGATCTACGATTATTTGCGCCTGCTCTGGGCGCGCGTGGGACGCACCCATTGCCGCGTCTGCGACCGCGAATTGCGTCCCGACACCGTGCAGTCGGTCACCGACGTCGCGATGATGCTGCCAGGCGGCACGCGATTCTCCGTGGCCTGCCCCCTCATTCGTTCGGCCGAGGTCACGCACGCGGTGATCGACGAAAACCTGCGGACCCGCGGCTTCGTGCGCATCGCCGTTGGCGAGCAATTGCTGCATCTCGACGATCTGATCGCGGCGGGCGTTGACCTGGCCACCACGCCTTCACTGCATATCGTGGTCGATCGGCTGCGCGCTGATGCCACCATGCGCGGGCGAATCGCCGACGCGGTGCAGACGGCGTTCAATGAAGGGGACGGCGACGTGGTGTTGCTCTTCCCCGAACCGGTTCTGCCGCCGCCGGTGTTGCACGCGGCAGCGGCAGGCGAGCGCGTCACGCGCTTTTCGTTTACCGATCGGTTCGAGTGCCCCAACGATGGCACGCGCGCGCCCATTCCCACGCCGCAGCTGTTCTCGTTCAACAACCCACGCGGTGCGTGCCCCACGTGCAACGGCTTCGGCGCCAACCTCACGTACGACGAAATGCTCATCGTTCCGAATGGCGATCTGTCGGTACGCGATGGGGCGATTGATCCGTGGACGGCCCCGCGCTACGAGAAGCAGCGCCGCACGGTGGTGGAATTTGCGCGCACGCTTGGCGTGTCGCCCGACACGCGTTGGCGTGCGTTGCCCGCCGCCGCCCGCGCGCAGTTGTTGCGCGCGAAGACGCGCGGCTACACCGGGATCTATCCGTTTCTCGAGGCCCTTGAGGAGAAGCGTTACAAGCAATACATCCGCATCTTTCTGCGCAAATACCAGCGGGCCATGCCCTGCGCCGAGTGTGGCGGCACCAAGCTGCAGCCGGACGCGCGGCAGGTGCGGGTGGCCGGACGGCACATCGCCGAAGTGACGGCGCTGCCGGTGCGCGACCTGCGGGACTGGCTGGACGGATTGTCGCTGACCGTGACCGAGCACCAGATCGCCGATGCCGTGCTGCGCGAGGCGCGTTCGCGGACGCGATTTCTGTCCGACGTGGGGCTCACCTACCTCACGCTCGATCGCGCCACGCGCACGCTCTCAGGCGGCGAAGCGCAGCGTATCACGCTGGCCAACGCGCTGGGTGCGGCACTTGTCGACGCGATGTACGTGTTGGACGAACCGAGCATCGGTCTCCACCCGCGCGACCTTGATCGATTGCTCACGTTGCTGACGGCGCTGCGAGACAATGGCAATACCGTGATCATGGTGGAGCACGACCTGGAGGCCATGCGCATCGCCGACTACATGGTGGAACTCGGACCCGGTGCCGGTGAACAGGGCGGACAGGTGGTGTTTGCCGGCCCCATGGCCGATGCGGCACAGAGTCCGCTCACCGGTCAGTACCTCACGGGAGCACGCGCGATTCCGCTGCCGGCCAAGCGCCGCGCCGTCGGACCGCGATGGATCGACCTGCGTGGCGCCACCGCGCACAATGTGCGGAACGTGAATGTGTGTATTCCGATTGGCGCCATGACCGTGGTTACTGGCGTGTCGGGGTCGGGGAAGAGCACGCTGGTGCATGACATTCTGTTTCACGCCATCGAATCGCGTTTGCACGGCGAACACTCCGCCAAGGAGCATCTGGGCGAGACCGTCGGGCAGTTCACGTCACTCACCGGCGACGAACTGTTCGATGATGTCGTGCTGGTGGATCAGACGCCTATCGGCAAGTCACCGCGATCCAATCCCGTAACCTATGTCAAGGCCTACGACGAGATTCGCCGACTGTTCAGTGAAACGCCGCTTGCCCGTACGCGCGGGTATGGTCCGGGCCACTTTTCGTTCAACGTGACGGGCGGCCGCTGCGAAACATGCGAAGGCGCCGGCGCGATTGAAGTGGAGATGGTGTTCATGGCGGATGTGTTCGTGCCTTGCGATGCCTGCGGCGGAAAACGCTTCAAGCCCGAAGTGCTCGAAGTACGTTTCAAGAACAAGTCCATTGCCGACGTGCTTGACTTGACGGTGGACGAATCCATCAAATTCTGGCCGCGCGAAGACAAGCTGGCGCAAGCGCTGTGGCATGTACAGCAGGTGGGACTGGGGTATCTGCGGCTGGGACAGCCGGCAACCACGCTCTCCGGTGGAGAAGCGCAGCGACTCAAGATTGCGCGCGAGTTGGCGCTCGCGGCCAAAGGCGGAGTCCACAAACTGTATGTATTGGACGAACCCACGACGGGGCTGCATCTGGAGGACATTCGTCGGTTGGCGACGGTGTTCGACCGACTGCTGGATCAAGGGCATACGCTGATCATCATCGAGCATAATCTCGAAGTGATCAAGCTGGCCGACTGGATTGTCGATATGGGACCCGACGGCGGCGACGGCGGTGGTCGCGTGGTGGCGATGGGGCGGCCGGAGGAGATTGTCGCGGTTCCAGCCAGTCACACCGGGTATTGGCTGCGGAGTGTATTGAGCGCCCGGTAAACGGGTCCTCAGCGCGGCGCCACGCGCCAGATTGCGCCGCCGCCGCCACCCACATCGGTCGCGATGTACAGCGCGCCGTCGGGGCCCTGCACCGGGACACGCAATCGCGTATTGAGTTCGTTGAACAGGTTGGTCGTGCGCGATAGCTGGCCGGCGGCGTCGAACTGCAGCACTACCAGCGTCGCGCCAACCAGTTGCGCGATCACCAGCGCATTCTCCCAACCCTTCCAGGCGGCGCCCCGCAGAAACGTTGCGCCCGACGTGCCGCGCGCGGGTGATCCCGATTTCCATGCGGCCGGCATGGCCGTGGGAAAGCGCGTCACGTCGGTCATTGACACCGACTCGTTATAGCCGGGCACCGGATCCCAGCCAGCATTGCCGCCGCTGGAGAGGCGTGTGACTTCATCGTCCCGCGACGGACCGTGTTCCACCGAGTACGCGACCCCGCTGACAGGATGGAACGCCAGTCCTTGTACATTGCGATGACCGAACGTGTAGATACGCGCATCGCCGCCCCTGAGAAGCGGGCCACCGGGTGCGTCGACGCCATCGCGCGTCACACGAAGCACTTTGCCGCCGAGATTCTGCACGTTTTGTGGATTGTTGCCGTTGGCCGCATCGCCGGTCCCGATCCACAGGTAGCCATCGGGTCCAAAGCGCGGGCGACATCCGGAGTGACGCCCGCTGGGGTTGCGCGGCAATCCCGTCACGATGTCCGCGCGATCCGTCAGTTGCGCGAAATCGGCGGCCAGTCGCCAGCGCACGACGCGATTATCGTTGGCGCCATCACGACTGGATGAAAAGCAGGTGTAGATGAGTCGATTGGCAGCGAAAGACGGATCGACGGCAATCCCCAGCAATCCGCCTTCGCCGCCGGCGATCACGTCACCGATCGTCGCGACCGTGGTCAACGCACCGTTCACGCGGCGCGCACGGAGCGTGCCCGAGCGCTCGGGAATGAGGGCCGTGCTATCGGGCAAGAATGCGATGTCCCAGGGATTGGAGAGCCCGCCTTGCCAGATCGTTCGATCGACCACGGGGGCGGTAGTGTCAGGGGGCGCGAGCGGCGGCGCTGGCGTAATCGCGGAGTTGTCTCTGCACGCGGCCGCGCTTGCGACAAGGGCTACCAGCGTGACCACGATCGTCCACGTTCGTCGACACGACGTCACGCGTGTGCTCACCATTCGTGCGGGACGGGTATGAGGTCGTGTCATCGCTTGACTTGACGGTGCAGGAAGGCGAAGTTTGAGGGCTGCAGGAAGTATTCCCGGGTAGCTCAGGTGGTAGAGCAGGTGACTGTTAATCACCGGGTCGGGGGTTCGAGTCCCTCCTCGGGAGCTG
>JANOKE010000520.1:0-4827 GCA_031419135.1 Gemmatimonadaceae bacterium | reverse complement strand
AAGTTGTAGTCCGCCGAGAATCCGCGATCCTGCGCGGGCGTGAATCCATCGAGCGTGTAGAAGCGGATCCACAGGTGCTGATCGTGGGCACGCTGTACGAGCGACGCAAGACGCACTGAATCGGTTGCGGTCCAATCACGCGCGTTGCGTTGCCCGCCCTGTTCGACCACACGCCACGGAAAGTTCACCCAGCGCGCGAAGTTGTCGGCGGGCTGCGCGAGGTGTTGCGCCGCGCTCATGCGGATCGAGCGACGCGCCCGCTGGCCGGTCGTCCGGCCAGCCACGGGGGCGGGAACAACGGCCCCGAACGCACGCAGGCGCGCACCAACCGGCACGTCGTCATGAAACCGACGGCGCTGCGCGGTATCCGAACCCGAGAGCACGAGCAATGGTCCGACCGTGAACGGTTCAATGCGGTTGGGTGACGCGGAGCGCATTGCCGTGGTAAGCCATCCTTCGTACTGCCCCAGCAGCGCCCAGATGTAATCGAGATGAGCGGATTGGTTGTCCTTGAAATCGAGGTTGAGCACAATCAGTGGCCACGTGTCGCGGTGATTCTCCCGCAGTGCCTGCTCCATGATGGGTCGAATGCGTTCGAAAAAATGCGCCTCCAGTGTGGGCGCGTCGTTGACGTACTCGGAATCGTGCGCAACCACCGACGTGTATGACGCGGCGTTTAATGGCTTTGCCCAATGGAGATCCTGTTCGACGGCCACCGGTGTGCCCGTGGCGAGCGCGCGCTCAATGCGATCCGTCCAGCGGCCGCGCTCCGGATACGCATTGTGCGCGTCCAACAACACACGTTCGCCGGGTTCGTACCCTCGCGTCCGCACGACCGACGCCATCGCGACCATCGCACAGGCGCCAGTGAGCACGGCGGCCAGCACGGCCAGTCGATGCGCCGACGTCATCGTACCGCTTCCCGTGTCACTACCACCGGAAGTGTGGCCGGTGCGCGTATCGCGAAACCACCAAACCATTCCACGGTGGTTGCTGCGCCTTCCACCAATTCAACCACTGCCGTTCGGTCGAGTAACGTTTCGGTGGCGACGGCCACGGCCATGCGCACCAACGTCGCGCCGGCGCAGGCGTGCACACCCGCGCCGAACGCGAGATGACCCGTAGTCTCGCGGTTTACGTCGAGCCGGTCCGGATCGGCGAATCGCACAGGATCGTGATTGGCTGCAAACAGCATGAGCGTAACCCGATCGCCCGCTTCGATGCGTGCGCCGCCAATCTCAACCGCGGCAAGCGCCTCGCGGAATACGGCTCGCGACGGGCTGGCGATTCGTATGAACTCTCCGACGGCTTGCGGCACCAGCTCAGGATGTTCCCGGAGTTGCGCCAGTGTTGTGGCATGTCGAGGATCAAGCAATGCGAACCACGCGCTGCAGAGCAGCGAAGGCAATGTCTGCGAGAGCGCCACAAACGTCTGAACATTTGCCGCTGCGTTCGCGTGGCCACGGATTCCTGGCAACAATCCCGACAAGGCAGTCGACGCCTGCTGCGCCACCACTGGTGGCGTGCCATGAGTGGCGACGGCGGCCGCAAGAAACAACTGACGTGCAAGGCGCGCGCATTCCTCCGCGTCACACCGCAACGCGCCCGTCGCCAGCAGTGCGATCTCAAGCGACCACGGTTGCGCGAATGACGACACCAGATCCACCGGCTGGTTGGCGGGAAGCGCATCGATCATTCGACCGGCGTCCTGCCCGAGTGCGGTGCGCCACTGTGTCAGTCGCTCCGGAGACAGCAGCTGTGAAAGCGACTGGCGTACTTTGATGTGCGCCGTATCCTGTGCGGCGGTGGTACCCGACGCCACGAGGCGGGGTTCATGCAGTGCTGCATGCACGTCCGCAAAACGACTGAGTACCCACGCGTTTCCCGCAACGTCGAAGCGCGCCTCGCCCGGTCGGTCGTCCGCGTACACGCTACGGTCTCCGCAGCGGAATCCAGTGGCGGTTCGCCAGCTCCCGATACCGCATGGGGCGAGATAGCGCCGTGTCAGCGACAAAGGTGCTCATGGTCTGCAACAGTTGCGTGGCATAGTACTCCGGTGTTGCCGCCGGATGACCGTACCCATTGCCGAAGTAGCTGCGGATCATCACCGCCCGCTCACTGCGCGGCAGTGCACGCACACTGGCCGCGTACGTCCCGAAGCGACCATCCTGCAACAGATAGTCCTCGACATTCGAGACGTACAGCACCGACACCTGCTCATCAACCTCGGTGAGGTATCGGGCAATACCTGGCAGCGTACGGGCGCCCGCGAGATCGCCGGTGACCGGCACAATCAGATTGCGCCGCTGCATTGACTTGAGAAATTGATAATCCGCCTCCGCAACAAGGAACCCGCGCCGGCGTCCGTCGGCATCATGCTCGAGAATCAACTGTCGCAGCGATGGATAGTACGGCTGTGGCGCGCGACCGGTGGTGGTGAAGCGCAGCGACAATCCTTCGTTGATGAAGGCGTCATGGAACCGCTCGATGGTGGCCAGATCCTGTGTGGAGAGCGCAACGCCGCTATGTTGGACCTCGTCGCGCACCAGGCGGCGCGCGCGCGTTGCGCTTTCGGTGCTGGCCGGTGTTGAGTCAACCCATTCGACCAGCGTCTGGATCGATCGGTCGTCCATCTGGGCGATCGCTGACGGAACGGGCCGCCCCGTCCACAAGGCGAGGAACTCAGCGCGATTTCGCGCGCGCGTGAAGAGCGCCTTGAACATGAGGTGTTGCAGCAAATTGTCGCGACGAATATCGGCAATGAACGCGATGCGTGGCCGCAGGCGGGCAATGTAGGTGAAGTTCTGATCGGGACCGACTCCGATGTAGGCGCCGCCGCGAACGCCGAGTCGATCCATGGCGCCGAGCACTTGCTGATAGCCCTGTTCGTTGGAGATGAGGTTGTCGGTGTTGAAGAAACCGCCCGCATCGGACAGTCGGCGGACCAGCCCGGCAAAGTCGGCGATGCTGTCGGGCGCACCGCGTGCAATGGTGGCCGATTGCGCAGGCGCCACCGCGGAGCAAACGAGGGCGAGCGCGAAGGCGGCGGTGACGCTGCGGGCGGGGCTGTGGGCCATCGGAAAGTCGAGGGGGGACGGTTATCGCGTACCCGTGAAAAGGATCGTATGTTCTGGTCGAACGCCACCCCTACGAGGACCCTGATGATGCGCACATTGACCGCCCTCTCGGCGACCCTGACAGTCGCCGTGTCGCTGTCGGCAACGCCCCACGCCCTTGCGGCGCAGTCCGTGCCCTCGATCGGACCGTTCATGTCGCCGGCGTCGCCTCTCACACTGGTGTCGGCACGCAAGGCCGATCGCATCGCGTGGATGGCGTATGATCGCGGCATGCGCAACGTTTACACGGCGGCGGCCCCCAGCTTCAAGGCGGTGCGGCTCACGAACTATCTGGACGACGATGGCACCGACCTCACCGACGTGGAGATTTCCGACGACGGTTCGCTGATTACGTTCGTGCGCGGCTCCGCACCCAATCGCTTTGGGTGGGTGGCGAATCCCTCGCACAGCCCCGATGGCGCGGAACGTGCGATCTGGGCGGTGCGCGCGACAGGTGGACCATCGTGGCGTGTCGCCGAAGGTGCGTCACCCGAACTGTCACCAGACGGTCGCTTCGTCCTGTACGTGAAGGATGGCCAGATTTTTCGCGCGCGAGTCGTGCGTGGTGGCTTGGTGACGTCGATGGACACGGGTGGCCGTCCGTTCATTCGCGAGTGGGGACGCAACGGATCACCGCGTTGGTCTCCCGATGGCAAAAAGATCGCCTTTGTCAGTGATCGCGAGAATCACGCGTTCGTGACAGTGTACGATGTCGCGACGCGCAAGGCCCTGTACGTCTCGCCAAGTGTCGATTGTGATGGCGGACCAACGTGGTCGCCCGATAGCAAGCGCATCGCGTTCTATCGTCGTCCGGGCACGCCGTTTGGTTTGCAGGCGCAGAACGGCCAGGGAGGCATTGGCAATCCGGCAGGGGCGGCGGCCAACCCCAATGCACCGCGTCAGCCTGGTAACCCGTCGGGTGGCTGCGGTGGCGGTGGATTTGGTGGCGGCGGTGGGCGCGGTGGTGACGGCGCGGGGCTCGGCGCGGCGCGTCAGGACAGTTCACGCGGCAGCCTGCGACGTTCCCCCGGTTTTTACACTGCGACGTTTACCGGAGGTCATACGCTGTCGCTCATGGTGGCCGATGCGGCAACTGGCGAGGCGAAGGAGTTCTGGCATAACGCGCCGCGCGACAGCGTGTTCACGACGGCGGCAAATATGGAGTGGGCCGGTGATCAGGTGATCCTGCCGGTCACGGTGCCCAAGGACGAGTGGGATCGATGGTACGCAATCAGTCTGAGCGGCGGTGATCCCGTGCGTCTTACCACAACCGACGGTCTGATTGAGAACGCAACGTCGTTGGCGCTGTCACGCGATGGTGGGAAGACGCTGTTCTACTGCACCAATGCGAACGACATTGAGCGTCGGCATATCTGGGCAGTGCCAACGGGCGGCGGCACGCCCACGCGCATTTCGACCGGTGACGGCATTGAGACCTATCCGCAGCCGCTCGCGTCAGGGAAGCAGGTGGCGGTGATCTACATGGATGCGAAAACACCCGCGTCGATTGCGCTGGTGCCCACGGCTGGTGGCGCGCCGAAAATCATTTTCCCGAAACTCGGCAAGGACTTCCCCACGCAGGCGCATGTGGTGCCCGACGTTGTGCACACCAAGGCGGCGGACGGGCTGGACATCAGCAACACGTTGTTCATTCCTCAGGACATGAAGCCCGGTGAGAAGCGACCGGCAATGATCTTTGTGCATGGCGGAC
>JANOKE010000519.1:0-2148 GCA_031419135.1 Gemmatimonadaceae bacterium | reverse complement strand
CCCGACTCGGATGACCCGCTCTGCGCGTGCGTGACACGGCTCAGGCTGGGCAGGCAGGCCAACAGACCGATGAGGCGAACGTGCTGGATGACTCGACGAGGATCCATGCGACCGCGAAGGGAGGGAACCTTTACGATAGCGTGAGGAGGTGCCCGAGGCCAGCAGGCTCGACTGGGAGATCGCGTCCTGCCCTGCTCTTTCGCCCACGACGATGTGGCGACGGTCGCGAGCAAAGCGTCGCCTCCATCTCCACCCGCGAATTCGAACAGCGCAAGGCTCGCGCGAGCGAATGTCTGATTCTGACCGATAGTGGCGTGGATTGACCGCGCGCGTCCGCAACGCCGCTACTCACGAGCGCTCGGCCCGACCACTTTCGACGAGCACGCACGATGCGTGTGGAAGCCGAGCGACTTTGCTCATGTAATCGCCACAAAGGAGGCCACAATGTTCCGCCTATGCGTGAGAAGTATCCGAGGTCCAACGAGAGCTGTACTGGTCGGTGCCGCTCTCGTTGGCCTCACCGGTTGCCGACACGATGAAATCGCGGCTGAAGCAGCAGAGTCGCGCAACGCGGTCGCACACTCAGCAGACGCTTCGCTGCCTTCATCCATCGCGTTCGACCTTACCAGCGAGTCGCAGTTGGCACTCTCGGGGTCACGCACCAAACACACGCGTGTGACAAGGGTCACGGGCAGTGACGGTCGATCCAGAACCTCATATCTCGTGGACGATCCAAGTCGTTTCACAGGGTCCACGAATGCTGCTCGCCTGATGCGCATTGATGTTGACGAGAACGGCGACGCGACAGCGCTGCGCGCAGATGGAAGCCGTCGGGCGCTTCCCATCGATGCTCGTGATTTCGTCGACCGCATTAGCGCGCTGCCTGCGCTACCGGGCGCCGTACGCTCGGCGGTCAACAATACGTTGGCGCAGCTGGCCAAGCCGCGACCGGCCGAGCGGAAAATGTCCGGGAGGGGGATCGACGCGACTCTTTCGACGCCAAGTTCACGGAGTGCCACGCTCCAGGCCCTCGGCAAGAACGCGGCCGTCGTGCGGCGTGGGCAGGCCGACGCAGACCACTACGTGACGACCCGCGGTGCCCGCGAGGTTGATGTGTCTGTGGATCCCACCAATCAACTCGTCGTCGGCGCCACGTTTTCGGAGCACGGGAAGCAGGTTGCGGAGCTTCGACTGGGCTGGACCGCCGTTGGCGCAGGCTTGTTTATCCGCCATTCCGCAGAGCTGACTCGCCGTGCATCGGACACGACAGGAGCGACCCGCACACGAATCACGTTGTCGAACATCACGATTGACGGGAAGGAGGTGCGGCCATGAAACGTTTCACGCTGCTCGCTCTGGTAGCTGTCCTTTCGGTCGCCAGCGGCCGACCTGGCAAGGCGCACGCTCAGCCGCGTCCCGTTGGACTCGTTCACGGGATCCGCTCGAGCGCATCCACGTGGGATGAGTTCCTCATTGCCGCGAGTGGGATTTCCGGATACACATTTCCTTCTCCGCCATCCCTCTCGTCGGAATCCGGCTTGGCGCTGCAGGCCGGAGAGCTCCTTAACTGGAAGGCTACTCATTCGCTCGGGACAAGCCTCATTCTCGTGGGTCATAGTCAGGGCGCGCTGATCGCGCGCCTCGCCTCCCGCTCGGACAGCGTGAGTGGCATCGTGACGATCGGCGCACCCCATCTCGGTGCGTGGATCGCAGCGTCAGAGCCATACGTCGACGACTTCTTGTATGAGTTCGCGATTTCAGCGGCCTCCGTGGGGTTCCTCGGCGATGTGGAGTGGTACGATCAATACTACGTTGAGGCGCAGCAGGCGCTTGCCGACAGCTGGCTGGCGAGCAACTTTTTCTCAGTCGCGACAGCGGCAGGATACGCGATATCGCGGCACAGCAATCCGTCAGCCGTCGACCTGAGCCCAGGCTCTCAGCTGCTGGCAGGCCCGAATGGCCTGAACACGGCACCGTTGCTTGAGCGTGCGGGGAGCCGGTTGGCCATCGTGGCGCAGTTGGCCGCGGGGTATGAGGGCGGACCGTTTCGCTTGCTTGACGGCGTCGATGACGAGGCAGCCGATGAGTATGGATATTACCTCCTCCTCTGGTCGTTTCAGCTCGAATACGACGCGATGGACCTGTTTG
>JANOKE010000518.1:0-13282 GCA_031419135.1 Gemmatimonadaceae bacterium | reverse complement strand
GCACCCCGTTGCATTGGGCGGCCTGGCACGGCCGCGTGAACATGACCCGCGTGCTGCTGGAGTGTGGCGCACCGGTGAATGTGCGCGACAGCACCTACGGCAGCTCGCCCATCGCCTGGGCGTCGCATGGTTCCACCAACTCGCGGCCCGGACACGATGCCGACTACGTCGCGGTCACGGAGATGTTGCTCGGCGCGGGTTCGACGCGCGCCGAATCGTACAATCGGTGGGGTGAGTCGCCGGAACGCATGGCGAGTGAGGCGGTGGCGACGGTGCTCAGGCAGCGGGGGTTCACAACGTAGTGTCAGGGTGAGTCTGTGGCGTGTGCGTCGCGATCGCATGGGATGTCTTGCACGAGCTTGCCGAGCGCCGTTTTGATGGCGATTTCCCACACGCTCACGGCGCTCATGCAGATGGTGTTGTCGGCATTCGCGATCACACTGCGGGCGCGTTTCGAGAGCCGCTTGTCATCGTCAAGCCACCACAGCAAGGCGTGAGAATCGAGAAGGAAATTCACCCGTCCCACGCATCGAGATCGTTGTCAGCAAGCGGTTCAAAAAACGATTGGCCAACGCCGAACGCGTATCCTCCCGGAACCCGTGGCTGGGATTGCGCAATTGGCACGAGTCGGGCCACCGGAGTACCGGCGTGTGCGATGGTAATGACCGCGCCCTCTCGCACCTGGCGCAACAGTGCCGAGAGATGCGTTTTGGCGTAGTCAACGATCCACGACGGTCGCGGCTGCTATCCGGCGCCGCCGCCGTGCACCAGGTAGGCCTCCACCATGATGAGGCTCCGATCACCGGACATCCGGATCACGTTGAGCAGACGGTCCATTTTGTTGACCTCTTCCAACTGCTCATCCACGAACCACTGCAGGAACCCCTGGGCAAGATAGTCGCGCTCATTGGCGGCAATATCCATCAGGCCGCGAATCTGTCCCGTGACCTCCACTTCCCAGTTCAGCGCCGCCTCAACTGCCGCTTCGGCTGAGGGGAACGTGTGCACCGGCTCGCGCACGGCGGGGATGCGCAGGTCACCTTTGGTGTCCAGCACGTAGTGCAGCAGTTTCTGCGCGTGCGCACGTTCTTCGTCAGCCTGCTTGAAGAACAACGTGGCCAGTTGCGACAAGTTGGCCTTTTGAAAATGCGCGGCAATGGCGGAGTACTGCAGACTGGCCGCCAACTCATTGCCAATCTGGGTGTTGATGGCTTGGGCGAGCGCGGAGCTGATCACTTAGTAGGAAGTAGGAAGTCGGAAGTCGGAAGTACGGTTTACTGCAGTATAAAGTACTTCTTACTGCAGTAGGGAGTACTTCTTACTGAGTATAAAGTACTTCTTACTGAGTATAAAGTACTTCTTACTGCAGTATTCAGTACTTCCGACTGCCTACTTCCTACTGCCTACTTCTATCGGTACCCGGAACGGCGTCTTTACGTCGATTACCGTCACGTCCAGCATCGCCCGCAGCGGTCGGGTGGGCGTCCAGGTAAAATCATACGTTTCGCCCACGCCAATGCGGCGCAGCCTCGAGGGTTGCTCACTGCGACGGGTCGCGGGGAGGTCTGCGCCGTCTTTGGCACGGGGGTTCCAGCGCAGCGGAATTGAGTCAGTATGCAACAACGCCTCGCCCGATGCGGCCTCGCCAATGTTCACAAAGCGGAGGCGATAGGTAGTTCCCACACGCAGCTGCAGCGGCGCGGCGGTGCGTGCCCCGTTCAGCGTGGCCGCGCGCTTCCCGCCGACAATCGCGTCGCCGATGATGAACAGGAGATCCGTCGCTTTATCGAATCGTTGCCCCGGCTCCAGCACGATCAACGGTCCGAACATGCCGGCAGTGAGCTGGTCTTCCTCCTCCATGTGCGGGTGATACATGAACGTCCCCGCCCGCGGCGGCGTCATCACCGCCACAAACGAATCACCCGGCGCAATCATCGGTGCGCGACGCGCATCGGCGCCACTCCATCCCGACACGCCGTCGTAGTAGCTCTCAAGCTCCATGCCGTGCCAGTGAACGCTGGTCGGTTCCGGCAGCCGATTAATCACCGTGATCGCGGTGCGTTCGCCACGCGTGAGCACCAGCATCGGGCCCGGCACATTGATGGAGTCGGCCCGAGGCGCGATGGCGCCCTGCTGCAGCGCATAGCCGCGCGCGTGTGCCGAGTCGTCGATGGCGGGTGCCGACGACTGTTGCGCGAAGAGCCGCAGTCGCTTTGCGACAACACCCACCGACGGGAAAGCGGCGTTTGTCGTCCCGCGTTCGCGCACGGCGATGCCCATCACCAGTCCCGACATTGAACGCGTGACGTGTGACGAGGCGTCGTGCATGTCGGCCATTGTTACGCGCACGGAATCAGGACGCGCCGGAAACGGCACCACATGAAACACGATATGGCAGTGAAACAACCAGTTCCCCGCGCGCGTGGGTACCCACTGCAACTGCGCGGTCGTTCCCTGCGAGAGGTACTCCGTGACCTCTGTGCGTTTAGCGTCTGCCGCGTACGTGGTATCCGTGCGGCCGTCGCCTTTGGCCAGCGCCGTGAAGTGAAACCCATGCAAATGCATCGGGTGCGGTGTGTTCGTGGCGTTGAGCCAACGCCAGCGCACCGTGTCGCCGACGGCGTAGTGCAGCGGCTCGGTGTGCGGCCACGACAGTCCGTTGACTGCCAGGTCGAACATGTCGTCGCGGGGCCCGGGCCTGGTGGTGTCGGGCACAATGTCGAGTGTGGTAATCACGAACACCCGCTCACTCGTATCGGGCGTCACGCCCGCCGCATCCACCACGATGGCTCCGGCCAGCGGACCGTCGCGCCCCTCGGAGTGTTCCATGCGATCGCCACTGGTGCGCGCCCAGTACAAATACGTGCCAGCGGTCGACGCAACGAAGTATGCGGTTCGCGTTTCCCCTGCCCTCACATGCAGCGTATCGTCTCCACCGGCACCAGGTCGAAGCCCGTGCACCACCATCGTTGAATCAGCGAGACTGTTGGTGACGCGGATCTCCACCACCGTGCCGGTGGACACGCGCAGCAATGGTCCAGGAATGCGTGGGACGCCGTCGGGTGCGGCAAACGCCTGCACCGTGACCGTACTGTCGACGTCTTTGTCGGGGCGCCACACGGCCCGCGTAGCGTTGAGCGTGAACACCAGCGTGTCACCGCGGTTGGTACCACCGGCCACGCGATTGTCGTTGGGGACGACGATGGCGGGTGCGGCAGTGGGCGAGGCGGCCCTGCAGCCGAGTAGCGCAAACAATACCAGGCCTGCGGGCGCCAAAGGCGTTCGTGATAGACTGAGCACCAGTCAATAGTCGCGCCGCGTTCTGCAACCCGCCATGACTACCCCGATACGTCAGTCTTCGGGCGACGTATCGTTCGCTCCCGGACGGCTCGTGATTCGTTGCAGACTGCTGCCAGTAACGTGCTTGGGCACGGTATGGCTCGCCGCGGCTGAACGTGCCACATTCCTGGGAAGCGCACCTCTCCCTTTTCGAAGACTGCCGATGACCACCACTCGTGTGTCGTTCCTGCCTGCCATCGCGCGCATCTACATCGCGATCGCCGTTGTCGCCCTGCCTTTCCCGATGCTGTCGGCACAGCCAAGTTCTGGCGCCGCGCCGTCCGCTACCGCCCCCAAGAGTGGCGCTGCACGCAAGGTTCTCAACCTCGAGGACTACGGACGGTGGAATCGCATCAACTCGGCGTCTATTTCCAACGACGGCAAGTGGACGACGTACACCTACGCGCCGAATGACGGTGAGCCGACGCTGCACGTGAAGTCGGTGGACGGCGACAAGGTTTATTCGATGTCGCTGGGCACGGCGGGTGGTGGGGCGGGACGCGCCGGTGGCGGCGGTGGACGCGGTGGAGCGGGCGGTGGCAACGCACCGCAATTCTCGGACAACTCGCGTTGGATTACCTACTTCGTGAATCCCCCCGATCGCACTGGCGGGCGCGGCGGACGAGGCGCCGGTGCCCCGCCAGCGGCGGGGCGTGGCGCACCACCGGCTGTGGTGACGCCGGGGCACCTCGAATTGCTCAACCTGGCCACCGGTGAGAAGACGTCTATTCCGAATGCGAGTTCGTGGAAGTTCTCCGCAGGATCCAAGTGGCTGGCTACGCGACTCAACAAGGCGCAGGCCGACGCGAAGCACAGTGGCGCAGATCTCATCGTGCGCGATCTCGCCATGGGCGTCAATCGCCTGATCGGCAGCGTCAATCAGTATGAATTTGACGATGCCGGAAAATTGCTGGCGTACACGGTGGATGCGACAGAGCGTCTGGGCAACGGCATTTATTTGCTCGATCCCGCTACGGGCGACACGCGACAGTTGGATGCCCTGTCGGCCGACTACGAGCAGCTCACGTGGAGCAGCAAGAGCACGAATCTGGCCGTGCTCCGTGGCGACAAGGCGAAGGACCTGAAACAGAAGACCAATGCGCTGCTCACCTGGAGTGGACTCGGCAACAGCGAAATGCAGTCGATGGTATTCGAGCCGGCCAGGGTGATGTCCTTCCCGAAGGGCATGGTGCTGAGCGAGTACACGGCCCCACGCTGGAGCAAGGACGGGTCGCGCGTGTTCGTTGGCATCAAGGAGCAGGAGCCTGAGATACTTGCTTCGGATTCCACCAAAGCCAACGTGGACGTGTGGCACTGGAGAGACGCGCAGCCGCAGTCGCAACAGATCGTGCAAGTGGCGCAGCTTCGCCGCGCAACCTATCCCGCGGTGTTCTCTTTGCGCACGGGAACGTTCGTGCGGTTGGGCGATGACAGTATGCGCACGGTGGCCATGGCGGCGAACGCCAATGTGGGTGTCGGTCGCAATGACGTCGCCTATCGCGGCGAGGTGGCGTGGGGCGGCAGCCGCGCCGATCTGTACAAGGTTGACGCCACCAGCGGCGCGCGCACGCTGATCGACAAGGGCCTGTCACGCACCTACGGCACGTCACCCGATTCCCGATGGTTTTTGTATCTCAAGAACAAGCAGATGCGCGCCTTCAATCTGGAAAACGCGAATGCGGTGCAACTCGATGCGTCGCAGATTTCCGGCAAAAGCTTTGTGAACGAAGACGACGACCATGCCTACGAGAAACCCATCTGGGGAGTTGGTGGATGGTCGAGCAATGGGAAGTTTGTGTTGATGTACGACAAATTCGATGTCTGGCAGGTGCCGTTGGATGGCGGCCGCGCAACAAATCTTACGCAGGGCGTTGGTCGGGCGCAGGCCGTGCAATTCCGTGTGGTGCGACTGGATGCGCCGGGTGCTGGTGGCCGAGGTGGTCGGGGCGGCGGCGGCGGTGCGGCCGATGCCGACGACAACGGTGTCGATCTTGGCAAGCCCGTGATGCTGTCGGCCTATGGCGATCGCACCAAGAAGTCGGGCTATTGGAAGGTGAGCGCGGGTCAGGCACCCACACCAATCATTTGGGCGGACAAGAACATTGGCGGCGTGATAAAAGCAGACAGCGCCGATCGCATTGTGTACACGCAGCAGGACTTCGCCGAGTTCCCCGACTACTGGGTGTCGAACAGCGCGTTCGCGTCGCCAAAAAAGATCACCGACGCCAACCCGATTCTGCCTGAATACACGTGGGCCAGCAAGAAGGTGCTGATCGACTACACGACATCAAAGGGGAAGAAGCTGCAGGGCACGTTGATGCTGCCGCCCGACTATCAGCCCGGCAAGAAGTATCCCATGCTCGTGGAATTCTACGAGATCATGTCCAACACGCACAACAACTTCTCCACGCCGGGGTACAGCAACAGTCCGCAGTTGTCCACGTACGCCAGCAACGGCTATCTCGTGTTTCAACCCGATATGGTGTACGAGATTGGCACGCCTGGATCGTCGGCGCTTGATTGCATGACGAGTGCCGTGAAGCAGGTGATCGCGCTTGGCTACGCCGATCCCAAGCGCATTGGGTTGCATGGGCACAGCTGGAGCGGGTATCAGTCGTCGTACATCGTCACCCAAACCGACATGTTTGCGGCGGTGGTGACCGGCGCCCCGCCTACCAATCTCATCAGCTTTTACAACGAGTTGTACAAGAGCACGGGTACGGTGCAGCAGGGCATTACCACGGTGGGACAGGTGCGCATGGGTGCCAACGTCACGCCGTGGAACGCGCATGATTTGTATGAAGATCAGTCGCCCATTTTTCACGTGCGCAACATCAAGACGCCGCTGTTGATTCTGCAGGGCATGGAAGACGGTGCGGTGGACTATGTGGAAGGGCTGCAGTTTTTCAACGCGGCACGGCAGAACGGGAAGCAGGTCATTCTGCTGGCGTATCCGGGCGAGGCGCACAACCTCACCAATCGGGACAATCAGAAGGACTTCACCATTCGGATGAAGCAGTTCTTCGATCACTACCTGATGGACAAACCGGCGCCCAGGTGGATGACGGACGGGCTGCCGCAGGTCGGGAAAGGAACGCTACCAAAGTAGGCAGTAGGAAGTCGGTAGGGGGAAGTACGTTTTACTGCAGTACGGAGTACTCTCTACTGCAGTACGGAGTACTCTCTACTGCAGTAAAGAGTACTTTCTACTGCAGTAAAGAGTACTTTCTACTGCAGTAGAGAGTACTTTCTACTGCCGTAAGCAGTACTGCCGACTGCAGACTGCCGACTGCCTACTGTCCACAACTTACTGTCCTCAGCCTACCTCCACCATGCGCTTTTCTCCACTCCTCGCTCTCGCACTCCTCGGCGCAGGTGCCGACGTGAGCGCGCAACCCGCGCCGCCGGTGCCTGCCGCGCCTGTTTTCGCGAACGGGATGGCGCAGGTCGTCCCCGCGTTCCAGGACACCACGAAGTGGATTCGTTACGATCTTTGGGTCGAGACGGATTTCGATACGGATCGCGACGGCAGGAAGGACCGCGTGCATGTAGACGTCACGCGACCCGGGCAAACGGAAACCGACGGGCTCAAGGTGTCGATTCTGTACGGGTCCAGTCCGTACTTCGCCGGCACATCCGGCGGTGATACTTTCTGGGACGTAAAACAGGAACTCGGCACGGCGTCACCCAAACGTCGTCCCCTGACTGCGCCGACTTATAAACCGGATCGTCGTCGCATTTCCAACGTCCTGGTGAACGAGTGGGTGCCGCGCGGTTTCGCGGTGGTACACTCCGAAGCCACCGGAACGGGCTTGTCGCAAGGCTGCGCCACAGTTGGTGATTATCCCGAACGCGCGCCTATGAAGTTCGTGATCGACTGGCTGAACGGCAGCGCCAAGGGGTACACCACGCCCACCGGCAGTGACGAAGTGAGCGCAACGGGTTGGTCCACCGGCAAGGTGGGAATGATCGGCACATCGTACGAAGGCACGTTGCCGCTGGCTGCCGCAACAACGGGTGTGAAGGGACTCGAGGTGGTGGTACCGGTGTCGCCCAATACGTCGTACTACCACTACTATCGCGCCAATGGTCTGGTGCGCTCACCCGGTGGTTATCTGGGCGAAGACGTCGATGTGCTGTATGACTTCATTGTGAGCGGCGATCCGGCGGTGCGCGCGAAATGCGATACGATCTGGCGTGACGGCATCATGGCCGGACCAAAGGGCCAGGATCGGGTGACCGGCGACTTCAACAATTTCTGGGCCTCGCGTGACCTGTTGCCGCATGTGAAGAACATCAAAGCGGCCGTGCTGTTGGCGCATGGGTTGAACGACTACAACGTCACCCCCGATCACAGCGTGCGTATCTACAACGAAATGAAAGCGCGCGGCTTACCGGTGTCGATCTATCTGCATCAAGGGGGTCATGGTGGCAATCCACCGGCGGATATGGTCAACCGCTGGTTCAGTCATTACCTGTACGGCGTTGACAACGGCGTTGGCAACGAAGCGTCGGTGTGGATCGTGCAGGACGCGGGCGCCCAGGCGCCCGGTGCGGCTGTGGCAACACCTGCTCGCGGTCGTGTTGCCACAGCCCCCACCGCATTCGCCTCATTCCCCGTGCCGGGTTCCGTGCCGGTTACCTTGCGCCCAACCACAGGTGGTTCGCGTATCGGCGCGCTGTCGTTCACGAACAGCGGCACGGGCACTGAAAAACTCATTGACGATGTCACGTTTAGCGGCAGTGCCCTCGCCGGCGCGTCGCAGTCGCCCAATCGGCTGCTATATGCCACGCCTGTTCTCACCGATACAGTTCACATCTCGGGAACAGCGCGCGTGACGCTGCGCGTGTCATCAAGCGTGTCGGCCGCCAACCTGAGTGTGTGGCTCGTGATGTTGCCATACGATTCGGCGCGTGCCGGATCGCAGAGTCGCGTGGGCAGCATCACCCGCGGGTGGGCAGATATTCAGAACGCCAAGTCGCTCAAAAAGGGTGGTGTGTATGCGTCGAAGAAGTCCGGCAAGGCACTTCGGCCGGGCAAGTTCTACGACCTCACGTTCGACCTCGAACCCGACGATGAATTCGTCCCGGCGGGCAAGCAGCTTGCCGTGATGATCATGTCCAGTGATCGCGAATTCACGCTGTGGCCCAAATCGGGTGCCGAGTTGACTATCGATCTGGCGAAGTCGAGTTTCTCGATTCCGATTGTTGGTGGAGTGGGGGCGCTGCAGCAGGCAGGCATGCGCTGACGGTGCACGCCTGACCAGCGCGGGCTCGATTCATGACGGAGCCGTCCAGCCCGCCCCGCGAACGGTTTACCCGTGCGCTCGATGCGCTGGTGAAGCGACTCGAAACCGATCGGGCCATCCTCGCCACGCTGCTGTGCGGCAGCATGGCACACGACACGGTGTGGGCGCGATCGGATATTGATCTCGTTCTCGTTACGATCGATGACAAGCTCGTTGAAGCCGGCTCAATGGCGCTGGACGCCGATGGCGTGAATGTGCATGCGTCGTTGATACCGCGCGCGCGCTTCAAACGTCTCGCCGACGGCGCGATGACCAACTCGTTCATGCATTCGCTCTTGTCCAAGGGACGCCTGCTCTACTCGCACGACGAGTCCATCGCGCCTCTGCTGGATCGCATGCGCACCTTGGGCGATCGGGACACGGGGATTCTCATGCTTGGTGCCGCCACCGAAGCGCTGTCCTGCCTGTACAAAGCGCACAAGTGGTTCCTCACGCGCGGAGACTACAACTACTCGGCACTCTGGATTCTCGCCGCCGCCACGCCGCTCGCGCGTATCGAGGTTATGCGTCATGGGGAGCTGGCCGACCGCGAGGTACTGCCGCGCGCCCTGCAAATCGATCCGGAATTCTTTTCGGTAGTTTACACCGGTATGCTCAACGGCACCAAGTCGCGGGAGGCGGTGCGCGCGGCACTCGACGCGGCCGATGCCTGGCTCGCGGCGCGCACGCCGACTTTCAGTGCGGCCGTGGTGACGTGGCTGGCGGAAGTGGGCGAGGCGCGCTCGTGCACCGAAATCGACGCCCACTTCACCCGCACGATGGGCGTCGCGCATGTGAGCGCCACCTGTGAGTACCTGGCCGATCAAGCGATCATCGGCCGCGCATCGGTCACCACGCGGCTCACCCGCAAGAGCTCCGTCGATGTGCAGGAGCTGGCCTTTTTCGCCCTCACGCCGCCACCGGCCGATTTTTGATGCCGGCCAAACGCAAGTCACCGACGTTGGCAACTCGTGCACGCACGTCGCGCTCCGTGCCAGACGCACCGCGAGTGACACCGCGTACCACCATTGCCGTACAGGGCGCGCGCGTAAACAACTTGAAGAACATCTCGGTCGAACTTCCGCGAGACCAACTGGTGGTCATTACCGGACTTTCCGGTTCGGGCAAGTCATCACTCGCGTTCGACACCATTTACGCCGAAGGCCAGCGACGGTACATGGAATCGCTGTCGTCGTTCGCTAAACGATTCGTCGCGCAGATCACGAAGCCCGACGTCGATTTCATTTTCGGCCTGTCACCCGTCATCTCGATCGAACAGAAAACCATCGCCAGCAATCCGCGCTCGACGGTGGGCACCATGACCGACATCGCGAGCTATCTCAACCTGCTGTTCGCAACCATCGGCGAACCACATTGCCCGCGTACCGGCGAGATCGTGCCCAGTCGCACCGCGTCGCAATTGTTGGAGTCGCTGTTTGCACTGCCGGCCGGCACCGAAGTGGAGTTCCGCGCACCGCTGTTCAAGGTGTACGGCGAGGAGCTTGACGTCGTATTCACCGAGGTGCGCAAAAAGGGATGCCGTCGCGTGTGCCTGGACGGACGTTTGGTTGACCTCGCCGAGTCGCTGGAAATCGATGAAGGCGCGGTGCGGCAGATGAACGCCGTGGTGGACCGCGTGATCATTCAGCGGAAGAGCGAGAAGGCGATCAAGGCAGCGATCGCCGCGACGCTGCTGGTGGGCGACGGATTGCTGCAACTGCACGTCATGAAGGGGGCCACCAAAGCCGAGAAGGCGCGTTTTTTTGCCTCCACGTGCAGCGCCTCCCAGCACTTCGTGTACGTTGGCGTTCTTCCCGAGTACTTCCAGTTCAACAATCCCGAGGCGGCGTGTCGCACCTGCGGCGGATTGGGCGTCGACAAACTCACCCATCCCGAATTGCTGATTCCCGACCCCAAACGTTCCATACGCACCGGCTGTTTTGTGCGCGAGGCGTACCGCTACAACCCCGACACGTGGGACGGGCGGATCATGTGGACGCTGTCGCAGGTGCTTGGGTTTTCGCTGGACACGCCATGGCAGGATCTCGACGACGGGGCGCGACAGGCTGTGCTCTATGGCGTGGAGCGTCGCTTCCGCACGATTGCGCCGCCGGAGAGTGCGGCACAACGCGCCGACTGGGATCGACACGAAGTGGGTTTCGGTGGCATTGCTCGGCGTATCGAACGACAGTATCGGCGCTATCGTCAGCGCGGCGAGGGTGATTCACGCATGGAGGCGTGGCTCGACAAAGTGATGGTGGAGCACACCTGCCCCGATTGTAACGGATCACGACTCAAGGCCACGCGGTTGCTGTTCACGGTGGGTGGCAAGTCGGTTCACGAAGTGGGCGGCCTCAACTTCGACGAACTGTTCGCCTTTCTGGGCACCATTGCCCCAGGTGGGCGCGGCGCGGGTGCCGGCAAGCAAATCCTCGATGAGATCTGCGGGCGACTGTCGCTGCTGTTGGGGATTGGGCTCGACTATCTCAACTTCAATCGGCGCTCGGGCACGCTGTCTGGTGGTGAATCACAGCGCATCCGTTTGTCCACGCAAATCGGTTCGGGGCTGATGGGCATGCTGTACGTGCTCGACGAGCCCAGCATCGGGTTGCATCCCAAGGACAACGTGAAGATGATCGCCACGCTGCAGCGACTGCGCGACATCGGCAACACGGTGCTGGTGGTGGAGCACGATGAGGATACCATTCGGGCCGCCGACCATGTGGTGGAAATGGGACCTGGCCCCGGCGTGCACGGCGGAACCGTGGTCGTGCAGGGCACGGTACACGACGTGCTGGCGTGCAAGGCGTCGCCCACCGGACAGTTCCTTTCGGGCGCGCGGTACATCGCCGTGCCGGCAACGCGGCGCGCGGGCAACGGAAAGTCGCTGGTGATACACGGCGCGCGCGAGAATAACCTGCGCAATGTCAGCGTGACGATTCCCCTGGGCGCGCTGGTGGCGATCACCGGCGCGTCGGGGTCGGGCAAGAGCACGCTGGTGAACGACATCCTGTACAAGGCGCTGTGGAAGCGACTCGAGGATACTCGCACGCTTCCCGGCGAACACGATGCGGTGGAAGGCATGGAACACGTGCACAAGGTGGTCAGCATCGACCAGTCTCCCATCGGTCGCAACTCGCGCTCCAACCCGGCAACGTACGTGGGTTTTTACGACAACATACGCGACCTCTTCACGGCTGATCCCTTGTCGAAGGAACGCGAATACAAGGCCGGGAGGTTTTCGTTCAATGTGAAGGGTGGGCGCTGCGAGGAGTGTCAGGGCGAGGGTGTGATCACCACGCAGATGTACTTCATGCCCGATGTGGAAGTGTTGTGCGGTGCCTGCAAAGGCGCTCGCTTCAATACCGAAACGCTTGATGTCACCGTGCGCGGCAAGACCATCGACGACATCCTCACCATGTCTATCGAGGAAGCAGCAACCTTCTTTGCCGCTGAGCCGGTGATTGCTCGGCGCCTGAGCGTGCTCAATGCACTCGGTTTGGGATACCTCACGCTGGGGCAATCGGCCACTACGCTATCCGGTGGCGAGGCGCAGCGGGTGAAGATCGCCACGGAACTCAGCAAACTGCAGCGCACCAGGCACACGGTGTACATCCTTGATGAGCCCACGACGGGTTTGCATTTGGCAGACGTGGAGAAACTGCTGGACGCGCTCAATCGGCTGGTGGACGCCGGGCACACGGTCATTCTCATTGAGCATCATCTCGATGTGATCAAGACTGCGGACTACGTGATCGATTTGGGACCGGAAGGCGGGCACGCCGGCGGTCGGGTGATCGCGAGCGGCACACCGGAGGTGATTGCTGCGTGCCGGGAGTCGTACACGGGACAATTTTTGAAGAGTAGGGCGTAGGAAGTCGGCCAACTCCACAACCGTGCTTAGAGGTTGTTCCGCTTCATCTCGGCCACCGCATGGTCGGCTGCGCGGGCGGTGAGCGCCATGTAGGTGAGCGACGGGTTTTGGCAGGCAGTGGACACCATGCACGCACCATCGGCGACGAACACATTGGGCGCGTCCCACACCTGATTCCACTTGTTCAGCACCGACGTCTTCGGATCGCGTCCCATGCGCGCCGTGCCCATCTCGTGGATGCCCTGACCGGGGAAGTACCCCTCGTCGAATGGCTTCACGTTTCTTACGCCGCACGCGGCCAGCATCTCCGCCATGTCGTCCATCATGTCCTTGCGCATGAGACGTTCGTTCTCGCCGATGGCACAGTCGATCTTGTGCACCGGCAGCCCCCACTTGTCTTTCCGCGTCTCGTCGAGGGTGACCCTGTTCGCATGATTGGGCAGCATCTCACCAAACGCCGTGCCGCCGATGGTCCACTGGCCGGGTTGCGCGAGTTGGTCCTTCATGTCGCCCCCGATGCCCAGTTCGGCCACGGCCGCACGCCAACTCTTGCGACCCGCGCCACCCTCATAGCCGAATCCGCGCAGGTAGGGTCGCTTGTCGCCGAACAGGTTGCGATAGCGCGGAATGTACGACGGGTTGGGTCGGGACCCGAACACGGTTTTGTCTTCGAGTCCGTCCAGCGTGCCTTCGGCGCCGAGCCGGAAATGGTGGTCCATGAGATTGTGTCCCAGCTCGTCCGAGCTGCTTCCCAATCCGTCTGGCCACACGTCGCGGGCGG
>JANOKE010000517.1:0-2357 GCA_031419135.1 Gemmatimonadaceae bacterium | reverse complement strand
GGTCGCGTGGAGCACGCATGAAAATGATCGTTTTCCGGCCGCGGTACGGCGCGGCGCGGTGATCGGCACCCAGTTCCATCCGGAGAAGTCATCAACCCCCGGCGTGCGATTCGTGCATGCCTTTCTCGACGCGGCCGCGCGTCATCGCGCGAACTCCGTTATGGACGTGAGATGATTGTCATTCCTGCTATCGATCTGCGCGGCGGCCATTGCGTGCAACTGGTTGGCGGCGACTACGCCAATGAGCGTGTCCGACTGGACGATCCACCCTCGGTGGCGCGCGAGTGGACGCACACCGGGTTTTCCCGTCTGCACGTGGTCGACCTCGACGCCGCGACCGCTCGCGGCACGAATGCCGCTGTGATTCGCGAGATCCTGCGCGACACGACGATCCCTGTGCAGGTGGGAGGGGGCGTGCGTGACCAGGCACAGATCGAGCAGTGGCTGAATGACGGCGCCACCTGGGTGGTGGTCGGCACCCGCGCCGTGCAGGATGAACACTGGTGCGCCGAGATGGCCGGTCTGTTTCCGGGTCGTCTCATTGTCGCCGCCGATGTGCGCGATCGCCACGTGGTCACCAGCGGCTGGACGGAGACGTCGCACATCGACGTGATCGACTTCGTGGAATCGTTGGGACCACTGCCGTTGGCTGGCATCCTTGTCACCGCCGTCCACATGGAAGGTCTCATGGCGGGTACCGACTTGCCGTTGATGGAAGCCGTTGTCGAGGCGAGCACATGGCCGGTGTTTGCATCTGGTGGCATATCGACCACAGAAGATCTTCGCGCGCTCGAGCACCGTGGCCTCGCTGGCGCGGTGTTGGGGATGGCGCTGTATACGGGTGCGCTGGATGCGCGCCGCCTTGCCGAGGAGTTCGGAACATGACCGTCGTCACACGGAACTCGAAGGAAACGCAGATTCGGCTGGCACTGCGCCAGGGAACCGGCACGGCTACGGTGAGCACCGGCGAGCCGTTTCTCGATCACATGCTCATCACGTTTGCGCGCTATGCGGGGGTCGACCTCGACGTGCAAGCCACCGGCGATCTGCGTCATCACCTCATGGAAGACGTGGCCATTGTGCTGGGTCAGGCCGTAGCCGCCTTCACACCCGCGGGCTGCGCGCGCTATGGCGAGCGAACGATTCCCATGGACGACGCCCTGGTGCAGGTCGTGCTCGACCTTGGCGGTCGGCCGTACTATCGCGGCCCGTTGCCGTCTCGCCTGTATGATCACTTCCTGCGATCGTTTGCCGACAACGCGCGCGCCACGCTGCATGTTCGCGTGCTCCGCGGTCGCGACCGACATCACGTGATCGAGGCCGCCATCAAGGCGCTCGGCATGGCACTGCGCGATGCGCTCGCCGAAACCGGTGCAGTGTTCAGCACAAAGGGAGCCGTGCAGCTCGACATCGGGGAGACATGACGACGTGCTGACGCAACGTGTGATTGTGTGTCTCGATGTGCAGGACGGGCGTGTGGTGAAGGGCGTGCAGTTTTCCGGACTGCGTGATGTTGGCGACCCGGTCACACTCGCCCAGCGCTACGAACGCGACGGGGCCGATGAAATCACGTTTCTCGATATCTGCGCCAGCGACGAAGAACGCGCCACGCTGTTGGATGTGGCGCGGCGCACCGCCGAACGCCTGTTCATTCCGCTCACCATCGGCGGTGGCGTGCGTTCGGCCAACGATGTCGCGCGGGCCTTGCGCGCCGGTGCGGACAAGGTCGCACTCAACTCCGCCGCAGTCCTGCGCCCCGAAGTGCTCACGGAGTCGGCGGATCGGTTTGGAGCCCAGTGTGTCGTGGTCAGCATCGATGCGAAGCGTGCCGCCGATGGTGCGTGGCGCGTGTGGGTGAAAGGCGGACGCGAGGAAACACCGCTCGATGCGGTCGCCTGGGCGCAGGAGTGCGTGGCGCGCGGCGCGGGCGAAATTCTCCTCACGTCCATCAATCAGGATGGAGCGCGTACCGGGTACGACCTCGCGCTCACACGCACGGTCGCCGATGCGGTGTGCGTGCCCGTTGTCGCCAGCGGTGGCGCCGGACAGGCGTCGCACCTGGTCGATGCCATCGTCGAGGGGCATGCGGATGCCGTTCTTGTGGCGGGGATCCTGCATGACGGTCTCACCACGGTGCGCGCGCTCAAGGCTGCCATGCGAGCAGCTGGGTTGTCCGTGCGCGACGTCGGGATCACGCACGAGGTGACCGCGTGACATCGCACCAGACACCGTCCGTGTTGATGGAAGCCACCGCGCACGTGGCGGAACTCGCCGCACGAACCGCCATGCAGTGGTATCGCACCGAGCTGGCCGTGGAAACGAAAGGGGATGGCTCGCCGGTGACCGTTGCCGACCGC
>JANOKE010000516.1:0-4376 GCA_031419135.1 Gemmatimonadaceae bacterium | reverse complement strand
CTCTCGCATGCCTCGTGTTGCGTTTCTGGGCCTGGGCGCCATCGGTGCGCCCATGGCGCGCCATTTGGCCGGGCCCGATCTCGATCTCGTCGTCTGGAATCGCACTCGGGCTCGCGCCGAGTCCTTTGTCGCACGCACTCCCGGTCGACTTGCTGCCACGCCAGCCGAAGCGGCACATGGTCGCGATGTTGTCATCACCTGTCTTCCCGTTTCACGTGACGTCGAGTCACTGCTGGATGGACCAACGGGATTGCTTGCCACGATGTCGTCCGGCGCGATTCTCGTGGATTGCACGTCGGGTGATTCGGTAACGTCGCGCCGCATGGCCGACCGACTGGCTGAGCGCGGCATCGACTTTCTGGACGCGCCGGTTTCGGGCGGCGTGGTGGGTGCGGAACAGGGCACTCTCACCGTGATGGTTGGTGGCAACGCCCTCGTGCTGGACCGAGTGCGCCCAGTGCTCGAGCGATTCGGCAAACGCATCGTGCACTGCGGCGTTGTGGGTACGGGTGACGCGCTCAAGGCGGTGAACAACGCGCTGCTCGCGATGCACATTTGGGGAACGGCCGAGGGACTGGTGGCGCTGGAAAAGGCCGGTGTTCGCGCCGATATCGCGCTTGATGTGATCAATGCATCGAGCGGACGGTCGAATGCCAGCATGAATCTGTTTCCGGATCGCGTGGTGTCGCGTGCCTTTCCGCGCACCTTTCGGCTCGCGCTGCTCAACAAAGACGTCGGTATTGCCGCCGAACTGGCCCGTGAGCAGCAGGTGCCCTCACCCCTGCTCCAGTTGACGGCGGAACTGTTCCGCATGGCGCATGGCGAATTGGGCGACGCCGCCGATCATGTTGAGGCGGTGCAGGTGGTTGAACGATTGGGCGGCGCAATCATTGGTGGGACCACGGCAACGGAACACACGTTATGACCGGAGTACTCGAAGTGCATATCGCGACACTCGACGCTATTCGCGCACAGTTCCCCGCGTTGTCGCGGCGAGAGGGGCCGCATCCGGTGGCGTACTTCGACGGGCCGGGAGGCACACAGGTACCGCGCTGCGTGGTCGACGCCATGTCCGACTATCTGCTGCACCACAACGCCAACACGCATTGGGCGTACCCGACCAGTGCCGAAACCGACGCGTTGCTGCAGGATGCGCGGGAGACTCTGGCGGATTTCCTTGGCACGAGTGCGGGGGAGATTTCGTTCGGCGCCAATATGACGACGATCCTCTTTCACATCGCGCGCGCCATCGGACGCACGCTGGCGCCGGGTGACGAGATCATCGTCACGGAGCTCGATCATCACGCGAACATTGCGCCGTGGCAGGCGCTGGCGCGCGAGCGGGGCGCCGTGCTGCGCTGGATCCCGCTGGATCTCACCACGTTTCGCCACGAGACGGGCGCGCTCGAACGACTCCTGTCGTCGCGCACCAAGGTGGTGGCCATTGGCGCGGCATCGAACATTCTGGGCACGGTCAGTGACGTGCGCGCGTTGGTCTCGACGGCGCGCGCGGCGGGGGCGATCACGGTGGTCGATGCAGTGCATTTTGCGCCGCACGGGTTGGTCGATGCGCGCGACATCGGTGCCGATTTTCTGCTCTGCAGCGCGTACAAGTTTTACGGACCGCACATTGGCGTGTGCTGCGGCCGACACGAGGCCACGGCAGCGCTCGATCTGCCACGGCTCGAACCAGCGCCGGACTATGTGCCCGAATGTCTGGAGACGGGCACGCAGAATCACGAAGGCATCGTTGGTGCCGCCGCGGCGGTCATGTTTCTCGCGTCACTGGCACCGCACGACACCGATCGGCGTGCGCGTCTCCACCACGCGATGCACGGTCTGCACGAGCGCAGCGACGCCCTCATCGCTCAGCTTTGGACCGGCCTCGCCGACATTCCCGGGGTCACCCTGTATGGTCCACCACCGGGCACGGCACGAACGCCGACTATCTCGTTTCAGGTGCGCGGTCATCCGTCGGAGAGTGTAGCCCGTGCACTTGCACCGCGCGGCGTATACGTGTCGCATGGTGATTTTTATGCCACCACGGTGGCCCACCGCCTCGGTCTGGCTGAGGAAGGTCTCGTGCGCGCGGGTTGTGCTGCGTACACCTCTGACACCGACGTGGCGCGATTGGTGGACGGTGTGCGCGACCTTGTCTCGGGGGCGCTCTGAGCGCGTTCAGTCGTTGTGCGGCCGTGGGACTGGTGCTGAGCACAGTGGCCTGTCGGCCGGCCGTCGACACCTCACGCGAGCCACCTAACGCGGAATTCCTCTTTGCGTCCGGCGACTCCACCTACTGGGTGCGCAGCAGCGCGGCCGGGCTGCGCGTGCGCAGCGCACCAATCCTGCTGACGCAGGTGGACGGCCGGTTTCTGGAAATCTTCATCGCGGAAGATGGTGTGGACTACGAAGACGCTACCTTTGCGGTCGCGCGCGTATTCTCGCGTGACGTGACCCATGGTGATTCGGTGTCGCTGTTTGACGACGGCAGCGTGATGCGCGAAGCCGCAGACTGGAAGCGCCGACACCCGCGTGACACCCCACTCGATCCCGATCTCGAGGATGTCCCAGATGATCCGCGCACCGTGGTGTCGGAAGAAATCGAGATTCTCGACGTGCACGGGCCGTGGGTGACGTTCAATCACTTGCTCGACATCGACCTCGCCGATCGAGAGCCGCACCGCCACGTCGGGAAACGGTATGTGGTTGATGTGCGCACCGGCGCACGTACCACGCTGCAGTCGCTCTTCGGCGAAACTGAAGCGCGGCGCCTGATCGACGCCGGTCGTCGGTCGTTCCTGCAGTTGACCGACTCAATCCGTCAGGCCGGCGATGACCGGGCGGAACTGGCGCGTGAATCGCTGGAGAGCTTTCGATTCGACGCGACGAGCTTTGGACTGACCGACGTCGCGCGAGAGCCTGCCGTGGCCTTCATGGTGCCTGGGAATGGCAGCGACGGCGAGGCATTGGCGCTCAACTTGCCGCCCATCATTGCGCATGTTCCCTCGTGGTGGCGACCCGTGCAATCAACGCTCCCCACCTGGGCGGCCGACTCAAGTCAAGGGCGATGGACGCGTGCCGGATATGAGGTCGTGGCTCGCCCCAATGCCGATGGCGAATCGCTGGCCCTGTCGTTGTTGCCGTCTCCCGCGCGCGCCGTGTCCGCGTGGCCAATTGCCACGGTGCCCGCGCCCGCTTATCAGCTGATCCCACTTGATGCGCCCGCAGTAGCACCCGCGCTGCATGACGCGCTGGCCCGCGCCTTCGATGCGTCAACCACACTCGATGGGGTTGCCTCGACTGCATCGCGTGTGCGGGCCGCACCCCAGTCTCCAACCTTTCTACGCCCCACGGCATTTCGCGGGGCGCATCGCACGGTGTTCCTCACGCCGCGCACTCCACCACGACCGTGAGTCACGACGCATCACACCCGTCGTCATGAGCGAGCAGACCGTACGGCGCGAGGTGGATGGCTATGCCGCGATGCGCATCCCCAACTTTCGCAACTACATCATCGCGCTGTTCACGCTCACGCTCGGTATCCAGATCCAGGGGACGGTCGTAGGCTGGCAGATCTACGATCTTACACGTGACCCGCTGGCGCTGGGACTCGTTGGACTGGCCGAGGCGTTGCCAGCCATCAGCCTGTCGTTGTTCGCGGGCCATGTCGCCGACACGCATGATCGCCGTCGCATCGCCGTGCTGGCCATGATCGTGCTGGTGGCCTGTTCGGTGGCACTTTTCCTGCTCGCGCATGCGACGCCCCTCGGACAAAATCTCGCCGTGCCACTGCGGGTGAATGCGATTTACGGCGTAATCGTCGTGAGTGGTCTCGCGCGTGCGTTCCTGACGCCCGCTCGCCAGGCACTGAGTGCGGAACTCGTGCCGCGAACGCTGTTCAGCAATTCGATCACGTGGCGCAGTGGAAGTTGGCAACTGGCGGCCGTCCTCGGGCCGGCGGTGGGGGGCGCGCTGTACGCGGTGGGCGGAACCGCGTTGGGTTACGGCGTCGACGCTGTGCTGGTGGTGCTGGCGGTTGGCCTGATGCTGTTGGTGCGGCATAAGTCGCCAACGCGAACCGTCAGTAATGAGCCACTGCTCAGGTCCATCACCGGTGGCCTGCGATTCGTTTTTGCGGAACCGATCCTGCTGGGCGCGCTCACGCTTGATCTGTTTTCGGTGCTGTTCGGTGGCGCGACCGCGCTCTTGCCGGTGTTTGCTGCGGAGATCCTGCAGGCTGGCCCAGGCGCGCTCGGTGTGCTGCGAGCCGCTCCTGCGGTGGGCGCCATTCTCGTGAGTGTTGCACTCACGCGTTGGCCGCCATTTGCCCGCACCGGTCGCAATCTGTTGTTCGCGGTGGCGGGGTTTGGCGTGTG
>JANOKE010000515.1:0-1892 GCA_031419135.1 Gemmatimonadaceae bacterium | reverse complement strand
CCGATGCACCTGGCCAAGGGCATGGAGTTTCGTGTCGTGGTGGTCGCGGCGTGCGACGAAGACGTGCTGCCACTTCAGGAGCGGATTGAGTCGGTGACCGACGGGTCCGACCTTGAGGATGTCTACAATACCGAGCGGTATCTGTTGTACGTGGCATGCACGAGGGCGCGGGACTCTCTACTTGTGACGGCGGTAGCGCCCGGATCGGAGTTTCTCGCGGATTTGAAGCCGCGACGCAACGTGCCTTTCGATCAAAGCGGACGCGCTCGCCCCACCAACGCCTCACCAGCCCGCATCCGGACCACATAATCCCGCCCCTCCCGCCGCACTCCCTGCCGATTCCACCGCACCGTCTTCCCCTCAAAAGGATCCCGAAGCCGCAGCACGCCACCGGCGGTACTCACCACTCGCACGCTCACCGTGCGTCCCGCCGCACGCACGCCGCTCACCCGAAACCCGCCCTCGGCACGCAGTTCGCGAAACGACACATCAGGCCACCGCGCACTCACCGCCGGCAACACCCGCACCACACCGCCCCAGCTCTGCAGCAACATCTCGTGCGCGGCGTGCAACGCCAGAAAATTCCCCTCCAATGTGAACGGCCGGTACTTGAACTTGGACAGCCCCGTGCCACTCTGGTCACCGTTCGCATGGAAACCGTTCCGCAGAATAAACGCTCGACGATAGTTCTCAAGCTGTTGTAGCGCTTCCTCGCTGCGCCCGGCCCGCGCCAGCATCGCGCTATACCACACGAAGCTGTAACCCACCCACGCGTCGCTCCCGTACTGCTTCAACTGGTCGAGCGATCGCTGCACCACCGCACTGTCGCGCGCGCTCTCGATGGTGAGCAAGCCCAACGGGTGGATAGCCATCGCATGTGAGAAATGCCGGTGCGACGCATCGTACGGCAGTCCGGTGGCGAACGGTAGCGCACCCGTGGCGCTGTCGATTACCAATGGCTCAAGCTGCGCCCCCGTGGCACGCCATCGCCCCGCCGCCGCCGAATCGCCAAGCGCGGTCGCCATCTCATCCAACGCGCCAAACACCCAGTGCAACAGCGCCAGATCGTAGTTGGACATGCTGGGCAGCCAGGCACGCAGGCTGTTGTCGAAAATCTCGGGGCTGGTTGACAGCGGCAGCCGCAAGCGCCCGTTCGCGTCGCGGTGCAGCAACCCCGACGTTGCGCGACCAAGTTCGGCTACGAACGGATACGCTCGCTCACGCAGGAACCGGCGATCCATCGTGTAGCGCCAATGCAAATGAAACGACTGCGACACCCAGAGACCCATGGTGGGCGAAAGCGAATACTGCCCCCATCCGCCCAACGGCTGGCCATCCAAGGCCATCACGCCGGGAATCGCGGCGCCATCCACACCATAAAAGTCGCGCGCAAAGCGCCGATACTGCGGCAGCAATTTCCAGTTGAACGCCAGCCACCCACGCATCGCATCGTCGGCACCCGCCGCATGTGCCGCCAGATACGTGGTCTGCGTATTGAGATCATTGTGCAGATCACCCTTCCACGGCGGCAACGACGACCCGTCGGCGGTCCACACTCCCTGCAGCGGCAAAGGCGGTGCGCCGTTACGTGCACCTGCGCCATACAGGTACTGCACAAAATCGAGATGCGACTGCAACGCGCTATCAGGTACGCTCAGCGACGACGACGTGGTCCAGTAGCGTTGCCACCACGCACTATGCGCTCGGAACGCCACCTCGTAACCGTCTCGCAAGGTGCGCGCGAGTCGTTCTCGGGCAACCACAACTGGATTGGCACCATCGCGCGTCGTGGCAATGGTAATCGCCACCAACGTATACGCGCCGTCGCGACGCGAACCAAAGGCCACGACATAGGTGAGGCCAAGCGCCGCCGGCTGCACCAACCACCGTTC
>JANOKE010000514.1:0-11813 GCA_031419135.1 Gemmatimonadaceae bacterium | reverse complement strand
GATTGTCACGCCAGACCGCGTGCCCGGTGATGCAGCGCTCCGCCGCGCATTCCAACAACTCGAGCGCGCGATGGACACGTGGTGCGCGGCCGCCAAACTCGCTGCCTGACAAACTTGACTCATTTACATCAACTTCTTCCTCTCAAGTGCCCTAGCTGCCGCGTCGTCACTTCGGTCAATGTGCAACGAGAACTTGCCGTTGCGACTGACTGCCCACAGGGTTGCATCCGACATCAACTGGGTGCCGGAGATCTTCACCCGGCCATTCATCACATCGTGAGTGCCATGCCGGACATCCAGCAGCATCAGCGTGTCCCAGCGCGTCTTTCCCTCACGTGAAAGCCGCGCGAGAGGTTCAGCTTGAAGCAGCTCCTCACGGCTCGTCGCACCAGCAGCCAGCAGCCCGCATATTGCTTTCCCGTCTGGCGTAAGTGCCAAGGGCTGCGTCATGAACGTGCGTGCCGTCATCACTCCCATGAACGGTTGAGTTCGAATCTTCCCGTCACCGTGTTCCGCTAAAAACTTAATGCGGCCTGTGCCCTCATCGCTAATCCACAGGGTATCTGCGAGCCATCCGAAACCCGAAATGCGAAGGTACTCCCCAGGTCCAGATCCCCGTCGCCCAATGCGGCGCGCGGCGGATGCTCGGTTTACAACGTAGGTAGAGGACCTCTCGCGTCGCGGCGAGCAAGACAATGGATCCATTGGGCGCAACCCCCACTGGTGTGCGTCGTGTCAGCCCGACGTCGCCGTCGCCGTCGTCAAACAGCACCGAGGCGCTCGCGACCTTCAACTGCGCATGCAGAGGAGCCGCGAGTAGGGATGCCAGCATGAGCGCGGCGAACGCGCGCGCGGCGCACGGTATCACAGGATGCAGTATAGAGGATTCCAGCGGGTTGCGATGGGGAGCATGGAACACACGGTCAAATCCTACAACACCAGTTCCGAAATCCGCGCGGAGCTTGCATCCGCGCTTGTCGTCGCCACGATGCCGGCGAGACGAAACTCATGACAGTCTCGCAGCGTTGACAGTACATCAACCCACATCGCCAGGGACGTCATGTCCGATGATTTCCCCGACCCGGCCACGAGCATCACGTTGTACGCGCGAAGCGGCCTCGGGCGGTTGGCTGGTCGCCCTGACCGGAGGGCCGAGTAGCAGAGTCGCTCCCGTAGTCTGAACGGCGTGCCGCTGGAGCGCCGAGGAATCGTCTCCCTGCGTCACGGCCGCCCTGTCATCCTGCGCGTTGGTCGACCGAGTCGAACCGTTCGACCAGCCGCGCATGCTGTTCCGCAAACTTGGATGGATTCGTTCGCCTGAGCTGTTCCAGGTTGTGCTGTTTCCATCGCACTCCTGGCATCTGCGAGAGGTGCGGGATGCCCAAGAGCTGCCAGTCGGGATCGCCGACGACGAGCGACAGCAAGAAGGCGCGCTCCGGCGCATCGAGCCCAGTCTGCAGGGCCTGCATCATGCGCGTGCGGGCGTCGAGCAGCTCGACCAGCGGTACGCGGTCCGCCGTCATCCCGACGAAGCTGTCGGCGTACACAAGCGCAATGTCCTGCTTCACCGGGAACAGCAGCTCGTGCACTGGCCGGTTGTGACTCGCGACGTACACCACGAATGCGCGCCGGATGGCCGACGTGATGCCCTCGTGCGCGAACAGCTGGAGCACATCGAACAGATCACGCGGGTGCTGGCGGTCCATCGCTGCTGCCAGCTTCCCACCGTACGTATCCTCGAGCGACGCCACCGGCAGCTCCAGGTCGGCCTTCAGGACGTCACTCGCCTGCGCGGTCAACTCGGCGATGCGTACCGGGTGGACGGTGCCTCGCATGACGGTGTTCACCTCGACCTTCACTGTGAGGTTGTCACGCTGCACGACCAGCTTGGTCTCGCTATCGATCGTTATCGGTGCCCTCGTCGTGAATCCACGCGCGCGCAACCGCCCGGCCATTCTCCTGATGCCCTCATCGATCTGCGCGAGCGCGTCCGCACGCGGTGCGGCATGATCGCGGAAGACGAGGTCGAGATCGACCGACAAGCGCGGTATGTCGCGATAGAACAGGTTGATCGCGGTGCCGCCCTTGAGCGCGAACATGTCGTCCACGAACACGCTCGGCGCGACTTGCGTCAGCAGGCGCGCAGTTCGCAGATAGGTCTCGTTCATGGCGGCAGCACCAACAGACCATCACGCGTGCGCGATACCCACGGCTTGTCGCTGCCGGTCGGGAGCGTGCTGGTATCGAGCTTGGCAGCCCACGGTGCCTGTGTCTCACGTCCCAATTGCAGGCAGAGCCGCACGGTCTTTACGCTCGTGCAGCGGGTGAGCAGTTCGCGCAGCACCCGCAGGCGCATCACGTGTGTACTCTCGGCCAGCTCGCGCGCTTCGCCGAACGACTGCCGCACACCCACTTCACTCAAGAGCTCGAGCCACCCACGTTCCGGTTCCGAGACCAACGGCATCTCGACGTCTCCATTCAACCGGCTCACGTGCAGGAACGCCTCCCGCGGCTCCTTGAACAAGCGCTTCCGATGATACTGGGCGGGGAATCGCGACGTGAACCACTCCGGCAACCGTGCGGCATGCAGGCCATAGAGATGAAGGACCGGTTGTTGCGTCACATAGTGGCGGACGCCCTGCCAGTCGAGCGCCGTCTTGCCGCCGACGTGGAGGCCTTGGTACGTCGCCTCGAGCAACTTCAAGCTCGGGTACAAGGTCAGCGCCTCGCCTGGCCGACTGTAGACACCCCGTGCGAGCCGACTCAGCCAGCCCGTGCGCACGTAATGCACAGCGAGGTACTTGGATATTCCGAGCTCAGCGAGGTCCGCGGAGGTTACGGGCCGCCCGGGTTGAAGCCTTGTATACAGCGTCCTTAGTTTTGTCGGCGTTATGGTAGTCATACTACTACAATACGCTTCTTTTCAAAGGTGGCAACGATTTGTTATTATTTGTATTGTAGTAGCCGGACTACTACATGGAGCCTTTTATCAAATACTGCCGGTGCACCAGAATACCGGCAGAAAGAACCGTTATACCGGTTCGCTGTGCGCCGGTACAAGATTCGTTCGCAGTACCGGTCGGCCGGGGGCGGCTATACTCTGCTCACCAGCCTTAAGAGCCGGTGGGGCAGCCCGTCCCGGTTCGAGTCCGGGCGCTCGCATGAGGCGGTGGAGCGGTCTCGAACGTCGGGCGGTTCGAGCGGACCCGCACGTCGCTCTACTTGAAGATGTCGAACGAGCCCAGCAGCCACCACAAGAGGGCGAAGATCAGGACCGTCGTGAAACATCCGCCGCCCAGCTTGTTGGCTCCCCATCCTGCGGCAACGCCGCGCAATAATTTGCTCATGAACATCCTCCTGCAGGTCATACCTGCGTGGGTAGCGAGCCGACTGGGCTCGGGCACCTCCGGGCGATCGGCGAATACCGTTGCCCACGGTCACTGGAACTGCCGGTACTACCGTCGATTCGATCCGAAGATCCCTCTCTTTGCGTTCCCGGGAACTGGTTGCATAGTGCAGCGTTGATGATCAGGGACAGTGCCTGTCGGACTCGGGTTCCGCGATTGCCCGCTTTTCTCCCTGCCATTTCCTCTTGTCATCCCGCATGATTCCTGTAAATACGCTGGTGTCCTGACGGATGATGTTTCGCGCCCCTGATGCCGATATGCGCGAATGCGAGCAGATCACGCACGCACACGCCCGCACCTTCTCGCTGGCGAGTAGGCTGCTTCCGTCCGAAAAGCGACGCGCCGCGTACGCGCTATATGCGTTTTGCCGAATCGCCGATGATCTCGTCGATCAATCACACGCCGGCAACGGTTGCGCACTGGCGACCCAATTGGACGAGTATCGCCGCCACGCGCAGCTCGCGCTCGACGGACAGCCCACCAGCGCCGTTTTTCGTGAAGTGGCGCGCGTGGTCAGCATGTACGCGGTGTCGTCGGCTCCGCTGTTCGAACTGCTGGATGGCGTTGGTCGAGACCTGGTGCCTGCGGCGTATGCAACCTGGACAGACCTCGAGGCCTATTGTCAGGGCGTCGCCAGTTCGGTGGGTGAGATGTGCACCTACGTGTTTGGTGTGCCGGCGGGTCCTGTCGTGCAGCAGCGCGCGATTGCCCATGCGCGCACACTCGGCACGGCCATGCAACTCACCAACATTTTGCGCGACGTGGGCGAAGACGCGCAGCGGGGTCGCTGCTATCTCCCGTCTGACGATCTGGCACAGTTCGGGCTGACAACGGGTGAGGTGTTGACCAGTCGATCGCTGCCCGGCGATCCTCGCTGGCGCCGCGTGATGCAGTTCGAGATCGCCCGCGCACGTGCGCTGTACACGGAGGCTCTGCCGGGCATCGCCATGCTCGCCAGCGATGCGCAGCGATGCGCCACGGCATGCGCCACAGGTTACGCCGGCATCCTCACGGCCATCGAAGCGCAAAACTACGATACCATCTCCGCGCGGGCACGGCTCGGCAATCTCGCGCGCGTCGGGATTCTTTGGAACGCGTGGCGCTTCCGTCCAGCGTCGGTGGCATGACCGCTCGCGCGGTGGTGTCCGAAACGCCGTTCGTCGACGACGCGCGCCAACACCGCGCCCTGCTGTTGCACGTTGCCACCATGGCCCTCATCGCGCATGCCGCCTTGAGCGCGTTCTCGGCATTTGCCTTTGCAACCTTTCTCGTTCCGCCGTATCCCGCGTGGCTGCAAACGCCCACCAATCAGACGGTGATGCGCATCGGCTACACCTACGGCGGGCAGACAACCGTCGGGCTGGGTGCGATCGCCGGATTGGCCTTCCTCGCGTCCGCCATCGGCGTTACACGCGCCTGCGTGGTGTTTGCCGCAGCGTTTGCCCTGTCGCTGGGCGCGGAGTTAACCGGTACCGCCACCGGATTTCCGTTCGGCGCGTACGGCTACACCGATCAGTTGGGTTACAAGATCGCGGGCCTGGTTCCGTTCAATATTCCCACGTCGTGGTTCTACATGCTGGTCGCGTCGCTCGCCATCTCTGGACGCTTTCTTCCGACGAAAGATGATTCGCGGTCGAAGTGGTGGTGGGCGTTCGTGGCTGGCCTTGTGCTCACGGCGTGGGATGTGTCGATGGACCCGGCGATGGTAAAAACCACGCACTGGTTGTGGTTTGTGCCAGATCTCTCGCACCACTCGGCCCTTGCCCAATTCATCGGCACGCCATTCTACTTCGGCATGCCACTCACCAACTGGCTGGGGTGGTTGCTTACCGGCGTGCTGGTGGCCCGCACCATGCTCGCACTCGTGCCGCCCACAACGTGGGTGCGCGCACTTGCGCCATCGCCGCTGCCGCTCGTGCTGTATGCGGTGAATGGCATGCTGCCCCTGGCCATCTGCTTCGCGCAGCACATGGTATTGGCCGGCATATTGGGTACAGTCGCCATGGGACTGCCACTCGTCGTTGCGCTGCGATCTCGTCAAGCCGCCTGATGCACATCGTTGTTATTGGCAGCGGATTTGGTGGCCTCGCCGCAGCCATGCGGCTTCAGGCGATGGGCCACACCGTTACCATCGTGGAAAAGCTCGACCAGCCCGGCGGGCGGGCCTGCGTTTTCAAGCAGGACGGCTTCACCTTCGATGCCGGACCGACGATCGTCACCGCCCCGTGGCTCATCGACGAGCTGTTCGCGCTCACCGGCAAGGCCACGGCAGACTATGTGACACTCGTCTCACTCGATCCGTTTTACAACATCCGGTTCGAGGATGGGTCGGTTTTTCATTACAATGGCGACAAGGACGCGCTCATCCGCCAAGTGTGCGAATTCAATCCGGACGATGTCGCGGGCTATGCGCGCTTTCGCGAGGAAGCGCGGAAGATTTTCAGCCTTGGCATGCCGTTGATTGACACGGCGTTCACCACGATGACGTCAATGCTCAAGGTGGTACCGGATCTGATCCGTCGTCGTTCCGATCGATCGGTGGCGAGCCTGGCCGCCAGGTACATGAAGGATGAGCGGTTGCGTCAGGTATTCTCGTTTCATCCGTTGCTGGTTGGTGGAAATCCGTTTCGCACGTCGTCGATGTACGCGTTGATTCACACACTCGAACAACAATGGGGCGTGCAGTTCGCCATGGGTGGCACCGGGGCGCTGGTCGGCGGCCTGTGTCGCGCGTTCGTGGAAATGGGCGGTACTATCCGGTACGAATGCGAGGTCGCTGAAATAACCATGCACGCGAATGCGAAGCGTACCAACGGGGTGCGTCTCGTGGATGGCGAACGGATTGCAGCAGACTCGGTAGTGTGCAATGCCGACCTCGCCCAGGCCTATCGCACGCTGGTGCCGGCGGCTGTGCGTCCGTCCATGCGTGACGCCAGGATTGCCCGTTATCGGTACTCGATGTCGTTGTTCGTGATCTACTTTGGCACGAATCGTCGCTACGACCACATGGCGCACCATGAGATTATCATGGGCCCACGCTATCGCGAGCTGCTAGAGGACATTTTCGAACGTAAGATCCTCGCCGACGATTTCTCGCTGTACCTGCACCGTCCGACAGCCACCGATCTCTCACTCGCACCCGCAGGCCACGATTGCTGGTACGTGCTTTCGCCCGTGCCACACCTGGGCGGCCACGTTGACTGGGAGGCGATGGGCCAGCGCTATCGCGACCGCATCATGGGATTCCTGCAAGAGCGGTACCTGCCCGATCTGTCCAAGCACCTGGTCACGGAGCGCCGCATCGATCCGCGGTACTTCAAGAACACGCTCAACAGCTATCTCGGAAGCGCCTTCGGCCCGGAGCCAGTGCTCACGCAATCTGCCTGGTTTCGCCCGGGCAACGTCAGCAAGGACATTTCCAACCTGTATTTCTGCGGCGCGGGGACGCACCCGGGGGCGGGCTTACCAGGCGTGATCGCCAGCGGAAAGATCGTCGCCGAGATGATTGGACCGGCCCGGTGAGGGCAGCAGGCTGCAGTTCTCCTCGCCGCAGTTTTAGGTTTGTCGAATGAACATCACCATTACTCCGACCGAGCAGACCGGGATATCGCGTCGGCTGCAGATTTCGGTGCCCACCGAGACGGTCGCCTCGTACGAAGACCGTGCCGCCCGGAAGTACGCCGCCAAAGTGAGCTTGCCCGGCTTCCGCGTGGGCAAAGCGCCTCCGCTATTGGTTCGCAAGAAGTTTGCCGAGGCGATCCGACAGGAAGCCATCGAACTCGTGATCAACGAGGCCTTCAAGGAGGCCATTGAACGGCAGAGTCTGAAGTTGGCCTCGCAGCCGCACGTGCACAGCGTCAAGTCCGAACCCGGCCAACCGCTGGAGTTTGAGTTGCACTGCGAGGTGCGTCCTGAACTCACGCTGGCCCATATCGATGGATTTGCGATCGCGCGTCATGAATCCATCGTGACCGATGATCTCATCGAAGACCAAATCGAAAAGCTGCGCGAACAAAAGGGTGACTGGTCTCCGGTAGACGAGAAGCCTTCGCCGGGTGACATGGTCACCGTGATGCTCTCCACGGCAGATGCCGACGGCTCAATGCCTGAGGGTCGTGAGTACCGCCTCGTGCTCGGCGGCGGACAGGCGATTGCCGGGATCGAAGAACTCATCATGGAGGCCGGTCCCGGTCAAACCATCGAACGGCCTGTTCGTTGGCCCGACGATTTTCCGGACGAGGCGCAGCGCGGGACCACCAAGAACGCCCGCGTCCTGGTGACCGACGTGAAGCGGAAGTCGCGTCCAGCTCTCGACGATGCGTTCGCGCGCGAAGTTGGCGACTTCGACACGCTTGAGGCGTTGCGAGCCGCCGTGCGCGTGGACTTGGGGCAAAACGCCCGACGCGAGGCCGACGCGGACGTGCGTGGCCAGCTCATTGAAAAGATTGCCGAGGCCAATGCGTTCGACGTACCGAACAGCTGGGTGAACCAACTGATCGAAGGCTACATGCAGATGTACGGGGTGCCCGACGCGGAGAAACAGCGATTCGCCGTGGAATTCCGCCCGATGGCGGAGAAGCAGGTGCGTCGCGACCTGATCATCGACACGCTTGCCGAACGCGAGTCACTCGCGTCCACGGCGGCCGATGTTGACCGTCGCATCGAAGAGATGGCCAAGGCGCGGAACGTGGATCCCGGGCAAGTGTACGCGCAACTTCAAAAGGCCGGCCGCTTGCCGGAGCTCGAACGCGAAGCCACCGAAGAGCGCGTGTTCACGTGGTTGCTCGAGCGCAACCAGTTGTCTGCATAACGGTTCGTCCTCCCACTCCTTCCGACCAGTTGAGGCGTTACATGGCATCGATCTACATGCCGTACATCATCGAGCGGTCCAGCCGCGGCGAGCGAACGTACGACATTTTCTCGCGACTGCTGATGGATCGCATTGTGTTCCTGGGCTCGCCCATCAATGACGACGTCGCCAACATCATCATCGCGCAGATGCTTTTCCTGGATGCCGACAATCCGGAGAAGCCCATCCATCTGTACATCAATTCACCCGGCGGCAGTGTGTCGGCGGGACTCGCGATGTACGACACGATGCAATTCATCAAGGCGCCGGTGTATACCACCTGCATGGGGATGGCCGCCAGCATGGGCGCGTTTCTGTTGTGTGCCGGTGCGGCCGGCAAGCGCAGTGCGTTGCCACACTCACGCATCATGATTCACCAGCCGTCGCAGAATGGCGGCGGCGGCTCGGCCTCGGATATCGAAATCCAGGCGCGGGAGATCCTGTACCTGCGCTCGAAGATGAACGAATTGATGGCCAAGCACAGCGGTCGTGAGGTCGAGCAGGTTGAGCGCGACACCGATCGCGATCGGTTCATGTCGGCCGAGGAGGCCAAGGTGTACGGGCTGGTCGACATCGTGATTTCACACCAGGCCGAACTGACCACCGTGGCACGCTGAACGGTTACCAAGATTCCGGGTATGAAGCGGCCAGGGACAGTCTCTGGCCGCTTTCACATAGAAACCCTCGTTAAGGAGGTCCGTTGGGGCCACCACGGTAACGGCAATCGCGCCGTCGGGTGTCGGTTTCCCTTGTCCCTGCCGAGACTCGCCTGTCATCGGCACCGGTGCCAACTCGCCTTGGAGCCCGCGTTCGCTTGACCCTGCCCGTCCGGTTGAGTTAACTACGAGAGGAGCAGTCCGCTCGGTCTGCCCTATCCACCCGCTTGGATCGACATGTCCCACGACAAGCACCTGCGCTGCTCATTCTGCGGAAAATCCAAGGACGCGGTCCGGAAGTTCATCTCCGGACCGTCGGTCTACATCTGCAACGAGTGCATTGCACTCTGCAACGAGATCCTGGCCGAGGACGAAGATCGGGAGGTCGCGGAAGCGATCACCCAGGTTCCCACGCCGCGCGAGATCAAGGGGATTCTCGACCAGTACGTGATCGGGCAGGAGCTTGCCAAGAAGGCGCTCGCCGTAGCCGTCTACAACCACTACAATCGCATCAACGCCGCCAGTTCGGCACGCGAAGACGATGTCGAGTTGGACAAGTCGAACATCCTGCTGATCGGACCCACCGGTGTCGGCAAAACGCTTCTGGCGCAAACGCTCGCGCGCATTCTCGATGTGCCGTTTACCATCGCCGATGCCACCACGCTCACCGAAGCCGGTTACGTCGGTGAAGACGTAGAGAATATCCTCGTGCGATTGCTCCAGGCGGGGGACTTCAACGTCGCCGAATGCGAGCGCGGCTTTGTGTACATCGACGAAATCGACAAGATCGCCCGCAAGTCCGAGAATCCGTCCATCACGCGCGACGTGTCGGGTGAGGGCGTGCAGCAGGCGCTGCTCAAGATTCTCGAGGGCACCGTGGCCAGCGTTCCCCCGCAGGGTGGTCGCAAGCATCCGCAGCAGGAGTACATCCAGATCAACACGAAGGACATTCTCTTCATCTGCGGTGGGGCGTTCGATGGCCTCGAAAAAATCATCGAGGCGCGCACCGGACGACGCCAGATCGGATTCGGCGACGAGAAAGGCGATGGTAAAGTGACGCCCATCAAACAGACCACCGCCAAGACACCGTTCGCCGAAGTCGAGCCCGATGACTTGCTCCGTTTCGGCATTATCCCCGAACTCGTGGGTCGCCTGCCGGTGTGTGTGCCGCTCGAAGCGCTTGACGAGGATACGTTGGTGCAAATCCTCAAAGAGCCGAAAAACGCGCTCACCAAACAGTATCAACGGCTGTTCGACCTCGAAGAAGTGAAAATCACTTTCGAGGAAACCGCGTTGCGTGCGATTGCCGCCAGAGCGCTCAAACGGGGTACTGGCGCCCGTGGATTGCGGGCCATTCTCGAAGAAACATTACTCGACACGATGTTTGACTTGCCCACCCGTGACGACGTCGTCGAGGTCAAGGTGACGGAAGCCTCGGTGCAGCACGGCGGTGCGCCGCTTCTCGAAATCGCCCCCAAGCGACAGAAGAAGGAAGCCTGAGTCCGCGTCGCGCCCCGACGATCGGTACGAAGCGCCCGCGTGAGCGCCTGCCGGTCCTGCCGCTTCGTGACGTCGTACTGTTCCCCCACGTCGCCATGCCCCTGCTTATTGGCCGTGCCGGTTCGCTCGCTGCCGTCGCCGAGGCCACTGGGGGGGGAGGGGGGGGATCCAAGGAACTGTTGATCGTCACGCAGCGCTCGGCAGACGTGCACACACCAACCGCCGCCGATCTGCATCGCATCGGTGTCGTGGGACGCCTGCAGCAGGTGACACGACTCACGGGTGGCACCACCAAGATCCTGATCGAAGGACTGACGCGGGTGAAGGTGCGGCGTTTTGCAACCGCGAAGGGCAGCCCGTTGTTCGAAGCCACGGTCTCCCCGTTCCCACTCGAGAACATCGCCAGCGAAACAACACACGCCCGTGTGCGCCACGCGATGACGCTGTTTGAAGAGTACGCGGGGCTCCAGCGGCGACTGCCACCGGAGGTGGTCGGCCTGTTGCAGGGATTGGATGACGAGGAGCGGGTGGCGTTTGGCATTGCGGCGCATCTGCAGGTGACCATCGAGCATCGACAGCATCTCCTCGAATCGCCCACGCTCGATGCGTTGAGCGATCGCCTCGTGCAGATCCTGGGCAGCGAGATCGAATTACTGAAGCTTGAGCGAAAGATCGACGAGCAGGTGCGCGGCTCGCTGTTCCAGAATCAGCGAGAGTTTTTCCTTCAGGAACAATTGCGGGCCATTCATCGGGAGCTGGGCCAGGACGAGGGCGACGAAAGCGAAGAGATGACCCGCCAGATCACCGCGCGGGGCTTGCCTGAACCGATCGCCCTGCGCGCCCAGCGGGAACTGCGCAAGCTGCGACGCACGTCGCCGATGTCACCTGATGCTGCGGTTGCCCGTGGCTGGCTGGATTGGGTCCTCGGCCTGCCGTGGACCACGCGCAGCGACGACACCATTGATCTCGAGCACGCGCGCACGGTGTTGGACGGCGATCATTATGGCCTTGAGGAAGTGAAAGACCGCATCCTCGACTACATCGCCGTGTTGGGAAAAGTCGGCGCGATTCGCGGACCCATCCTGTGCCTCGTGGGCCCCCCCGGTGTGGGCAAAACGTCGTTGGGTCGTTCCATTGCGCAGGCACTCGGCCGTCGATTTGTGCGGATGGCGCTCGGCGGTGTGCGCGACGAAGCGGAGATCCGCGGACACCGGCGCACATACATCGGGGCAATGCCCGGTCGCATCCTACAGGCCATGCGGCGGGCGGAAACGGTCAACCCCGTCATCTTGCTGGACGAAGTTGATAAGCTGGGCAGCGACTGGCGCGGCGATCCGGCGTCCGCACTGCTGGAAGTGCTCGATCCCGAACAGCATCACGCGTTCAACGATCACTACCTGG
>JANOKE010000513.1:0-1482 GCA_031419135.1 Gemmatimonadaceae bacterium | reverse complement strand
TCGGCGGCGGTTCGGCGCCGCGCATACACGAGATGCGCTACTTTAGATACGCAACCTACGTCGTGCCGAGTACCCGCGAACATGATCCCTTTCCTTGAGCCACCAACGTGTTGGGAAATTCTACTTGATCGCCTTCCCTCTCCTCTCGTGCCGGTCCTGTTTGGCCTCGATCATCTGCGCATCACAGAGGTTCGCTGTTCAGGCGTAGCCTGCTCTTCGGGGTCACCACGTGCTGTTTGATTCCAGCAATCCGGTCGTCGCACTCTGCAGTGCCGGCATGCAGGTGGACGGCGAGCCTGCGCTAGCGCGCGCGCTATTCGAACAAGCCTGGGCGGCGCGCACCGACAACTTCGACGCGAGTATAGCCGCTCACTTTCTGGCCCGCCATCAACCCACGCACGCGGACACGCTCAACTGGAACGAAGTCGCCCTGTGGCACGCCGATGCACTCGCCGACGATCGCGTGCACGCGCTCCTCCCATCACTCTGCCTCAACCTGGCCGATTCGTATCTCGCAGTCGGACGTCACAACGAGGCGCGCGTGATTGCCGATAGGGCGTCGGCGGCGGTGGACGCGCTGCCCGAAGACGGATATGCCGAGTTTGTACGTGGTGGGATCGTGCGACTGCTACAGCGTCTGGCGATGGCGGGGGCCGAGACCGCTCGCTAACCTCAACCCTCATACCGAGTATCATGGCCAACGAACTGCTTCATCGGATTGCCGACGGACGAACCGACTTGGTGTTTGACTATCTCGCGACAGGTAACGCGGCCACGTCAGTCGATGGCAGCGGCACTTCACTCATCCGATGGTGCGCATACTACGGCGACGTGAGCGCCATGCGGTTTCTGATAGCCAACGGGTAATCGCTCCAATCACTCGGCGATAATCTGGACCTCAATGGTGCCGCGTTTCACGGGCACTGGCGTCTCTGTGAGTTTCTCATTGAACAGGGCGCAGACGTCAATATACCCTTGCCCGACTCGGGAGAAACGCCTCTCCATGCTGCTCTGTGCACGACGAATCGGCTTGCGCACGATCTGGTGATTCGAGTGCTGCTTGGCCGCGGCGCAAAGCCGAATTGTGTAACCAAACAGAATGCAGAAACCGGCGGCTTTATGCGGGATTGTCGAGCCAAAGCGGAGACGCCTCTGCATCGCGCGGCGGCCTTCGGCACCGAGGACACCATTCAACTGCTTCTTGATGCGCGGGCAAACCGTGAGATAAGGGACATGAATGGAGATTCTCCGCTCACCTGGGCGAGTTGGTACGTGCGGCCCGATTCCATACTCCGCTTGCTCTGCTACGGCGAGTTCAATATTCGTCCCAAGCGCCGATCGATGTCGGTTTGCAACTCATCGCGATGCAGTATTTGCGCTGTGGCACCGTCGTTGCTCGCGCTGGCGATGATATTAGGTGTGTCGAGTGGCACGACCAGGTTCACGGCAATCGCGCTGGCGTCTTGTTGCAGATATTGCGCC
>JANOKE010000512.1:0-1629 GCA_031419135.1 Gemmatimonadaceae bacterium | reverse complement strand
GGAAGCACCTGCGCAATTGGGGAGCGGGAGTCCGTCCCGAATTCCGCACCAATTTTGGGGGCGACGTCACCGGGAAGACGCTGCGTGGTGATTTCGACCTGCAATTGCTGAACTTCACGGGTGCTCGAGTCAATCTCTCGCATGAGTTTCAGGCGCTGGACGATCGGCTTACCCGCGGTGGGCCGCTGGCCGCCACCGTACCGTCCAGCAATATCAGCCTGAATCTCAACGGCGACGCGCGCAAGCCGTACACGTGGAACCTTTCGGCAAGTGAGCGGTGGGATGAGTCGAAAGCGTGGTCGCAGTCTCGTGGATTCCGATTTGGTTTCCGACCCACCAGTTGGTGGAGCGGAGAACTCGGACCCAATTACTCACGAAGCCGCGGTACCGCCCAGTACATCACGAGCGTGACCGATGCATTGGCCACCAACACCTTTGGTCGGCGGTATATTTTCTCGGAGATTCGACAGACCACGTTATCCATGCAGGCCCGTCTGAATTGGACCATGTCGCCTCGCCTTGGCCTGTCGGTCGTCGCCGAGCCGTTCATCGCCAGCGGTCAGTATGGGACGCCGCAGGAATTGCGCGCCCCACGGACGTACGAATTCAATGTGTACGGTAAAGATGTCGGCACGGTGCAACGAAACACGGAGACGAGGGCATTTGATATCGACCCTGACGGGCTCGGCCCTGCTGCCGCGTTTACGGTGAATGACAGGAGTTTCAACTCGCGTTCCATGAATGCCACGGCCAACGTGCGGTGGGATTGGCGCGACGGCTCAACGTTCTTTCTCGTCTGGCAGCATCGGAGAGCCAATCCTGCCCAGTTCGGGACGTTTGACTGGAATCGCGACGTCCGTGACCTGTTTGGCAGTCCTTCGGAAAACACCCTCATGTTCAAGTTCAATTATTGGTTGAACATGTAGCGGGCGTGCGGCACCGGGGGGTGTGAATCACTCATCTGGTCAGTCGTACCACCCCTGCACAAACCACTGCATGGGCGCGGCAATGGCACTGGTTACCGCCGACTCGCCATACACCAACAGTTCCCCTTCGCCTTCCGCATCACACCGCCAGTAGTCACGCGCAAACGCATCGGCGCGCCACCAGTCGCCGCTCAGTCGTTCGGGACCATCAGCATGCGCAATCGACAACCGGCGTCCGCGCCACCACACCGCGGCAGGCACACCGCGTGGCGCTTCGACATCCACCACTTCGGGGGTGTCAAGCAGTCGCAGCACGGCAGGCGCGTTGACGGTGTCTGCGGTACGGTCATCTGATACGGCAGGCACCGGCGCGGCCGCTTGCGCCATCGCATCGGCATTGGCCCACTGGCCGGTGGCTTCAGGTTTGTGCCCATCACCATTCACGGCGCGCACCACCACATCACCCGTATTGTCCGGATCGAGCGCTGCGCGCAACCGCGCGAACACCGACTCGGCGTTCATCGCCGCATCGCGCCACGACGGCACCAGCAGATCACCCTGGTCGGCCGCCAGTGGTGCGGTGGCCGGGATACCCACGGTGATGCCGATAATGGGAGCCGGGATCACCCATCGCTCAAGCAGCGCCCGACATTGATCGAACAGTGGCTCAAGTCGAGCCAACGGTCGCGCGGGACGCACTTCG
>JANOKE010000511.1:0-1930 GCA_031419135.1 Gemmatimonadaceae bacterium | reverse complement strand
CCGCTCATGGAGGTGAGTGCCAGCAGACTTCCGGACCATTTAGTACTTTCGAGCGCCCGGGACCACGCGGTCTCCAGCTTGGCGTGTGCGGCGTCCTTGCCCGGCTTGATGATCTCTCGGCCTATCCTGAGCACCGGAGCGGCGGCAGCCATTGCCTGGGCGCTGGCGGCTGTGGGGAACGCGAGTACAGCTGTGAGTACGGCAAATTTGATTCGATACCTCATAGAAAACTCTCCTCCAGAGGAGTGATGCTGCTCGCAAGCGGGATTTCACTTGAATCCCGACCATGCTTGCATAACGATACAGCTTTGGGGACGACGCGCCAGCGGGTTTGACTGGTCCTGGACTCTGGCGCGTTCGCCGAGTGAGGGATGGAGAGGGATGTCTCGATGGCCACTCCTTGCGAACCCCGAGCCCACGCATAGATGATTGAGGATAGGACCACAAACAAAGCCAGTCTGAAGCGCAGGTGACGCTTCTTGCTGGCACTATTCTCTCCACGTCCTGCCCGCCATGCGTATCTGTCACGCCCTGAACGGTTTTCTTGTCGCGATCGCACTCTGTGTCGCACCGTTAGCCGCACAGCGCGCCCCCGCGGCTATCCGCGAATACGAGCGAGCCTTCCCCACCTATCCCTTCAGTGACCCGAATCCGATCGCGGTGGTGGGTCGCATTTATCCGTACTTCCGCTTCGACGGATTTTCCAAGACCGCCGAGCAACGTTCATGGAAGGTTGTTGAGCTGGAGAACGACTATCTCAAAATGATGATTCTGCCGCAGATCGGCGGCAAAATCTGGAATGCGGTAGACAAGCGCACCAACCGTCCGTTCATCTATTTCAATCAGGCGGTCAAATTCCGCGACATCGCCATGCGCGGACCGTGGACCAGCGGCGGCATCGAAGCCAATTATGGTATCATTGGCCACACCCCTAACGTCGCCACGCCGGTGGACTACGTCATGCGCACCAATGCCGACGGCAGTGTGAGCTGCATTATTGGTGCGCTCGACCTGCTTACGCGCACGCCGTGGCGATTGGAGATACGGCTGGGTCGCGACGACGCCGCATTCAGCACGACGTCATTCTGGTACAACGCGTCACCGCTGGAACAACCGTATTACTCGTGGATGAATGTCGGCATTCCCGTCACGGGTAACCTGCAGTACATCTATCCTGGCACCAGCCAACTGGGTCACGTTGGCGAACACGGGCCGTGGCCCATAAATGCCACAGGCCGCGACATCTCGTGGTACAACAACAACGATTTCGGTGGCTACAAGTCGTACCATGTCTTCGGGCAAGCCACCGATTTTTTCGGCGCGTACTGGCACGACAAGGATTTTGGCATGGTGCGCTATGCACCGCGCGACGAAAAGGCCGGCAAGAAAATCTGGATCTGGGGTCTGTCTCGACAAGGGATGATCTGGGAGCAGCTGCTGACAGATACCGACGGTCAATATTCGGAAGTGCAGTCGGGTCGGCTGTTCAATCAATCGGCTGAGGGAAGCACATTCACGCCGTTCAAACACCGTGGATTTGCGCCGCACACGGCCGATCGGTGGACGGAGTACTGGTACCCGGTGGCGGGCACCAAGGGCATCGTGACGGCGAGTCGCATTGGCGCGCTCAACGTGACGCCACTTGGCGACCGCGTGGCTATTGCGCTCTCTCCTGTTCAGCCCATCGCCGATACGCTGCGGGTGTTCAACGGATCGCGTCGCCTCTACAGTCGGTATGTCACACGACAGACCCTGGAACTGTTCGTCGATACGGTCTCTGTGAGCGATGTGCCGCGCGACAGTTTGCGGATCACGTTTGGCGGCGATCTGCTCACGTATCGGGCCGACCAGCGTGCCGACGCCCTGTCGCGACCGCTCAACGCGCCGACGACCTTCAACTGGAAGTCTGCCTACGGCCTCTATACCCAGG
>JANOKE010000510.1:0-11511 GCA_031419135.1 Gemmatimonadaceae bacterium | reverse complement strand
TTCAGCACGCCGAAGAACTCGCGCCCGGCGGCGCCGAGGAGATGGTGCGACTGGGCGTGATGGATGGTGTGGATGCGGTGATCGGCATTCATCTGTGGGCACCGATGCAGGTGGGTCGCATCGGTATCATCTCCGGACCCGCGATGGCCGCGCCCGACAATTTCCAGTGCACCATCTTTGGTGTCGGTGGTCATGCCGCCATGCCGCACATGACCGTCGATCCGATCGTTGTTGGTGCGCAGGTGGTGACTGCGCTGCAGCATATCGTGTCGCGTCATGTCGACCCGCTCGATCCGGCAGTGGTGTCGGTGACCCAGTTCCACGCGGGCACCACCTTCAATGTGATCCCCGGTTCGGCCATGCTCACGGGAACCGTTCGCACGTTCGATGCAACCTTGCGAGTGCGCATCCCCGAATTGATGGAGCGTATCATCAAGGGCATCTGCGAGGCGCATGGCGCGCGCTACGAGCTCTCCATTGAGCGCGGCTACCGGCCCGTCGTGAACGATCCCGCCACCTGCGCGCGCCTTGAACGGGTCGTCAATCGCACGTTTGGGGCCGACGTGCTGCTGTCGACACGCCCTACCATGGGCGGCGAGGACTTTTCGGCGTATTTGCAAAAGGCGCCGGGGGTGTTTGCGTTCATTGGCGCCGGCAACGCCGTCGAGGGTATTCTGTATCCGCACCACCACCCGCGGTTCAACATCGATGAAGCCTCGCTCAACATCGGGCTGCGCTATCTGACGGCGGCGACACTCGAACTGCTCGAGTGACGTGCCTTTTCGCCGGCATCATCTCCTGGCGCTCGTACCGGCCATCGCGATCCTTGGCGCGCCGTGGTTTGCCAATCGCGTGGAACCACGCATCCTCGGCATGCCGTTTCTCCTCGGCTGGATCGTGGCGTGGATCCTGCTTGCATCGCTCTGCATGTGGCTGATCGGTAAACTGGACCGGCGTCCTGAATGAACGTGTCGCCGGGCAGTATTTCCTTGGCGATTCTGGGTGGCACGTTGCTCGTCGCGTTCTGGCTGAGCGTGCGCGGCGCGACCGGTCGCATGAGTCTCGAACAGTGGAGCGTGGGCGGTCGCGGCTTCGGCACGGTATTGGTGTTCTTGCTTATGGCCGGCGAGATTTACACCACCTTTACATTTCTCGGTGGCAGTGGCTGGGCCTATGGGCGCGGTGCGCCGACGTTTTACATCATCGCGTACGGCTCGGTTGCCTACATCATGTCGTACTGGTTGCTGCCCGCCATCTGGAAACGCGCCACGGCATGGCAGGTCGTGTCACAGGCGGAGTACTTCGCGCGCGCCTATGACAGCGAATGGGTGGGCCGCGTGATCGCAGCGGTCAGTATTGCCGGACTGATGCCGTATCTGGTGTTGCAGCTCAAGGGGCTCGGCATCATCGTTGCGGAAACATCGTACGGCGCAATCAGTGCCAACGCGGCAATCTGGATCGGTACACTTGCCATCGTGGTGTACGTGATTCTGTCCGGCGTGAAGGGATCGGCATTGACGGCTGCGCTCAAAGATGTGTTGGTGCTGGTGACCGTTGTGGCGCTGGGCATAGCGCTCCCAAACATACTGCACGGCGGAATTGGGCCAATGTTTGCGCGAATCGAGGCCGAAAATCCGGGATTTCTCACGCTTCCCGCAGCAGGACTCTCACCCAGCTGGTTTGCCAGCACCGTTCTACTCACCGTGTGCGGCTTCTACATGTGGCCGCACACATTCGGCAGCATTTTCACGGCCAGGGATGCATCGACCTTTCGACGCAATGCCGCCCTGATGCCGCTGTACCAGCTCATCCTGTTGTTCGTGTTTTTCATCGGCTTTGCTGCGTTGCTGAGCGTGCCAGGCCTTAGCGGAAGCGATGTCGATCTCGCGCTGTTACGCGTGTCGCGGCAGACATTCGGGCCGTGGATCGTGGGCGTGATAGGTGCGGCGGGATTGCTGACCGCGCTCGTGCCGGGTTCGCTCATTCTCATGAGCACCGCGACTACGCTCTCGCGTATGATTCGTCCGGCGGTGCCGGGGCAGACCAACTCTTCGGTTACGCTGGCGCGCCTGCTGGTGCCCGTGGTAGCGGGTGTCGCACTGGTATTCACTTTTCGCGGCGGTGATACACTGGTCACCCTGTTGTTGATGGCGTATGCGATGGTCACGCAGCTCTTTCCCGCGCTCCTCGCGTCACTCGCGCGTATTCGGCGCGTCACGGCAGCTGGGGCGATCGCCGGCATCGTGGTGGGCGAGACGACGGTGGCGGTTATCACCCTGGGCAATGTGAAACTCGCGGTCCTGCTGCCCACGTGGCCGTCGGCCATCACGGACATGAATATCGGCCTGATTGCGTTGGTGCTGAATGTGGTCGCGATGCTCGGGGTCAGCGCCTTACGCCCTGCCGCGCCGGATCTCTGCAAAAAGCCGATCGCTGAAACACCCTCGGGACAATTCCGTTAGGACCACCTCAGGCCATGCAAACCATTGGGCCCGTTCGGCTGTCTCATGCTGACTGCCCTCCGTGCGTCCTGTTCCCGCCCTCCCGCGCCGTGGTATGAGACATCTGAAGCTCGCGGCCCGCATGCTTCTCAAGACGCCATTCGTCACGGCCATTGCCGTGGCATCGCTCGCACTCGGCATCGGCGCCAATGCCGCCATCTTCTCGCTGTTCAACAAGATCCTGCTGCAGCCACTGCCGGTTCTCGATCCGAATCGACTCGTCAACGGCGCCGATGGCGCACGCGTGCGCGCACTCGTCATGCGACAGCTTGGCCCGATGCTCATCGCAGGTGGTGTGGTGGGCGTTGCGGCGGCGTTCGGACTTGGCCGAGCGGCGCAGTCGCTTTTGTACGGCCTGCAGGGTCACGACCCCATCGTGTTCACGTTGTCAGTGGCCATGCTGGCCGGTGTCGCGGGGCTGGCCGGCTATATTCCCGCGCGCCGCGCGGCGCACGTCGATCCTATGCACGCCCTTCGGTACGACTGAACGCCTCTATGATGGATATTGCCCGCCCTCCCAAATCAAATCGCGCGCGCAACCTGCTGATCGGTGGAGGCGTGGCGGTGGTGTTCGTCATCACCTATGTACTCAGTCAGCTCGGGCCCGCCTCGCAAACCATCGAGCGCGCGGCGGTCCTCGTCGACACGGTCAAACAAGGCGACGTGGTGCGCGAGGTGCGCGGCACGGGCGCGCTCGCACCCGAGCGCATTCGCTGGATCACCGCGCAGGCGTCGGCGCGCGTTGAACGGCTGGCGTCGGAGTCAGGACGCAATGTCGGCGCCAACGAATTGCTGCTGGAGTTGTCCAATCCCGACTTGCAAATCCAGACCATGCAGGCCGTGCAACAGGTGCGTCAGGCGCAGATCGATCTGCTGAACCTGCGTACAACGCTCAAGGGCGCGCTCTTGTCGCAGGAAGGCATCGTTGCGTCCATGAAGACGTCGTTCATCAGCAGTTCACAGGAAGCCCGGGCCGCCGACTCGCTGGTGAAACTGGGACTCGTGCCGCCATTTGAAGCCGCTAATCGCAAGGCGTCGGCCGAGGAGTTCACCACGCGCTATCGCATCGAGCGCGATCGACTGGCACTGATGGCACAAACCATCGATTCGCAGATTTCGGTGCAGGCGTCTCGCATCGGTCAATTGCAGGCCATTGCCACCAGCCAGGAGAACCGTCTCCAGTCATTGCACGTACGGGCACCGGAAGCCGGCGTGCTGCAAGACCTCACGTTGCAGCTTGGGCAGTGGGTACCGGAAGGCACAGCGCTCGCCAAGGTGGTGCAACCCGGAAAGCTCAAAGCGGTGCTGCGTATTCCCGAGTCGCAGGCCAAGGATATTCAGTTGGGGCAAAAGGCGTCCATCGATACGCACAACGGGCTCATCGTAGGACGGGTGGTGCGCAAAGATCCCGGGTCAACGGGCGGCAATGTGATGATCGATGTCGCACTCGATGGACCGCTGCCGCCGGGCGCCGTGCCCGACCTGAACGTTGAGGGCACCATCGAAATCGAGCGCCTGACCAACATTATCTACACCGGTCGTCCGGCACTGAGTGCTGGCACCGGATCGGTAACCCTGTTCAAACTTGTTGACGGCGGTGATGCGGCGGTTCGCGTACCGGTGGCACTCGGCCGGGGATCCGTGAACACCATCGAGATCCTTCGCGGGCTTGCCGTAGGTGATCAGATCATTCTGTCCGACATGTCGGCGTATGCCAGCGTCGACCGCGTGCGCATCAAATAGTCATTCGCTGCTGCCACACTTTCCCCGATCAGGAGCACTGCCATGGCCAACTCGACCGACGCACTCATTCGCATGACCGGCATCAAGAAGATTTTCTACACCGATGAACTGGAAACGCACGCGCTGGCCGATGTGCATTTCGAGATCCGCAAAGGCGAATACGTCGCCATCTCAGGTCCGTCGGGCTGCGGCAAGACCACCCTGTTGTCCATTCTCGGCCTGCTCGACACACCCACGGCCGGCGAGTACTTCATCAACGGCACATCGGCGGCGCGTCTGGCACCGGCCGATCGCGCCCGCGTTCGCAATCGTGAAATCGGCTTCATTTTTCAGGCGTTCAATCTCATTGGTGATCTCACGGTATTCGAGAACGTCGAACTGCCGCTCACGTACCGCGACATGAATGCCAACGAACGCCGCGATCGGGTGCAGGCCGCACTCGATCGGGTGGGCATGACACACCGCGCCAAGCATTATCCACCGCAGCTTTCAGGTGGACAACAGCAGCGTGTGGCTGTGGCGCGCGCAGTGGCCGGTGATCCGGCCATTTTGCTGGCCGACGAGCCAACCGGGAATCTCGACTCGAAGAACGGCGAGGCGGTGATGGACTTGTTGCGTGAACTCAATTCTCACGGGTCCACCATTTGCATGGTGACGCACGATTCGCGTTATGCGCGTCATGCCGATCGTGAAGTGAATCTGTTTGACGGCAAGGTGGTGGAGGCCGAGGCGATGGCGGCGACGTAAGTCGAGCAAAACATCTGCCGCGCCGGCTCACATTGTGTCCCTTGGCAGGATGCTGCCCTCCCCGTCGGACATGACATCACGGTTCGATCACGAAGGTGCCTCTCGCGATCAAGGTTTCACCGACGGTGCAGTCGGCACGATACACGCCCGGGCTCCATCCGCCTGGTTCTGCGCGTCCCCAGGCGCGCGCGTTGGTTTTCGTTGTCGATCCCGCAGTCAGCGCGGCAGAAAGGGCAAACGACCCGACCATCGCGTCGTTGCGCGCAACAATAGCACAGGCGGCCGTCACGGTGACATCCTGTTCTGGCGGCGCGAAGGAGTAGGTCAACTCGGTAAAGATGAACCTGGTCTGAGCGGCGGAAAACGCCGTTAGATATTGCCGTGCGCTCGGTATCGGAGGTTTGGATGGTCCCTCAAAGAATTGAATCTTGTCGGCGACAACCTGCATTGTTCCGCCAGAACGTCCTCCTTCCGACGCATGGGAAAACGGAACCCCCGCAACGGCTTCCGGGCGTGCGGCCAGTGTTCGCAGCAACAGTGTCAGAAAGACGAGACAGCTCACACCGGTAAGGAAATTGCGAGCAAACGTCAGCCGTCGCAGTCTTGCCGCGGCGGTTGGTTGTGAGGTTGGAACAATGACCCTGGCACTCTCCGCGACTGCGAGTGCGTCCGCATCGGGCCGCGATGCCAGTGCCGGTCCGACCGGCAGCGACGGTCCGATCCGACCCGGTGTTCGCAAGTCCGTCGTCGGGGTCTTTGCCGATATCGGCGCGCGCAGGATGTCTTTGACCCTTCGAACAAGCTCCTGTATGTGGCGGTTCAATGCCGGCGTCAGCGCGTCGAGCCACTGCATGCTTTGCAAGTGATACTCGAGGGCACCTTCGGGCATGACGTTCTCTACCCGGAATGGCACGACCATCACTTTCTTGCTCAGCGCCGTGGCAATCTCACGCCTGATATGATCTGACCCGTTCGAGTGCGACGAGAAGATCAGCACCAGCACGCGCGTTGTCGAGATGGCCTCAATGATCGCCGCCGGAAAATCCTCTCCTGCCTCGATGTTGCGCGGTGCGATCCAGCACGATACCGCCTGTGCTTCCAGCGCCGCGACGACGGCATCGGCGATGTCGCCATCGTGCCGCCGTGAGTGCGAAATGAACACGTCATGCATGGACAATCCCGTATGGTGTCGCAGCGCGCCCAACGTTTCGGTGCCATCGTGAGACACCCTGATTGCCGGATCGACCCAACCGACCGCATCGCCCAAGGTGATGTCGAACGCCAAGACCTATCGTCACATCCTCGTCTGCGCAAGAGCGCGCGTCGAACAGCCTCAGCAGGGACCTGCCATCCACTCGCCGCGATCCGCTTCGGACCCTTGAGGCCACCAGTTGACTTGTGCGTGCGTTGGCGTGCGTCGATATTCTCGCCAACCAACTCCCAGCCGAGATGAGTTCGATGCCTTTTCGAGACACTTTCAGGTACGCGCGACTGGTTATCGGAATAGCAGCGTGCCCGCTGTCGGCCCAATCCGCCAGGCCGCTGTCAGTTCAGGCATCCTACCTTCGGATCGTGCTCCGTGGCGAGAGTCTGGGCGACGTGGCAGCATCGAATGGCTTCGAGGGACAACTGCGCTACACGCGGGGCAAGTGGTCCCTTGGCGGAGGAATGGAGTACTCGAAACACGGAATCGACGGACAACCGTCGGGATATGGCCTGCGTCGCGTTGGCCCATTCCTTGAGCCCCGGTTGCTGTTGCCGTTGTCGTCCAACACGCTTGCCGCGTACGTGGCCGGACGGTTGTCGGTCGTTCAGGTCACCGCGCTTGTGCCGAGCAATCTCCCCAACGTGTCGGCTGGGTCGGCAACGGGCACTACGATCAATGCCGGCGGCGGCCTGCTGATTCGCTTGTCGCCGCGAGTGAATCTCGACGTCGGTGCGTCTGCGGGATTCAGCAGTTTCGGCAGCGTCACGTTTCCGTCGGGGACGCGCGGCGGAAGTCTGGGGACAGGAGGTAATCTCATCCTCCGCGCCGGATTCAGCTTGGGACTATGATGCGGGCCATACTCGCGCTTAACCGATCTTCGGATTTCCGATCATTCGAGCGCTCGTGATACGCCAAACGTTGTCGGTTCTTTCAAAGCGCACATCGAACTTCACAATCTCGCTCATGTTCGCGCCGAAGTTGTTGCGCCATCGAATACGAATACTGTAGCTCCATGTGGCCTGACTGGCGGTGATCACCGGCGCGCCAACCATGCCCGCTTCAGCATCGACCTGCGTTCGATACTCACGGGTTTTGAGGATGACCGTGAGCTTGGAAAGATTCGCGCGATCGATCGCGTTCTCCGACGGATACACGCCTTGAATACCGGAGATGTCAGCCTGCTGCAGCATGGCCGCGTGCTTGGCCATCGCGGCGCGCAGCATGGGTTCCGCACGAACGTCTGCTGGCGGCATGGGAATATCCTCCCGCTGCGGCAATTTCGATTCTTGCGCTGCTGCTGGCACACGAGCCGTTACCTCAGCGGTGCGTCCGCCGACCGGTGGCAGGGAATCGGACGCGCCCACTGAGGGTGTGGCGACGGCCGGTGGTGCGACGATTACCACGAGGTGTTCCTTCTCGATTCCGGCCGTGGCGATCGACGCCCGCACCCGTACCCGTCCCGGGGCCCTGGCAGCCAGCACCGATGATCCCTGGAGCCGAGCCACGGTGCTGTCCGAGATACTCCACGTGATCGACGCGGGTGCGCGGGCGCCGGACGCCGCCATGGCATGAGCCGAGAGCACAATCGACTCACCAACCATCAGTTCTTGCAACGGCTGCGGGGAGTCCACAATAATGCGAGAGATGACGACGGCATCTGACGTCACCGCAGTTGCGGATCTCGGGTCACGTGCTGGCGGTAGTAGCTCCCGAGTCGAACGCAGTGCAGAGGCAGAGTCGCGCGCGACCGCGTCAGCAGTCGGACTGGTCTCGCCGTTATTTGTTTCTTCGCTGGCGCCCATCCCTGAGCCCAACCCGACAGACGACGCATCGGTGGAGCGGAGACCTGCGGACCGCATCATAGGGGCCGCCAGAATCAGACTCCCGACGACCGAGAAGGCCAACAATGCGGTCGGCATCCAACGTGCCGCCCCCGACTGAGCGGCGGACGCCATTTCATCGCTCTGTGTGACCACCACATCAGCGGCAACAGACTTGCCCTCGCATCGTGCCGTCACGGTGGACGTTCCGGGTGCTTTCGCGACGAGTGACCCACTGCTGTCCATGCCCAGTACGGTTGAATCACTCGAAGACCAGACTATCACGCGGTCTGGCAGGTGCCTGCCGTCCCGTCCGAGCGCACGCGCTTCGAGTTGCGCAACATCACCCGGATGAAGCAGGCGTGGAGAGCTCTGAAGTGTCAGTCGATCGACGGTTGTGGGTACGCCGACCAAGCCTGGTGCGCCAGACGACAACGCGTTCAGCGTCATCGATTGCTGCGCGAGGCGCGCGAGTGAGCCTCGAAGCGGATCCCCATCGTGCAGCGCCTTGCAGCCGATGGCCTGCAACGCCGCTGACATGCTGGGCCAGCGCTGGTCCGGTCTTTTTGCCAGCATGCGCTCAATCGCCATCGCGACCTCGGCGGGGCAGACAACGCCAGCCAGCGATATTGGCGGTGGTGCGCGCGACACGTGGGCCGCTTCGATTTCGAAGCTCTTGCCTTCGAAGGGAGGACGGCCCGCAAGCAATTCGTACGCAACCACTCCGAGCGAGTACTGGTCCGATGCCCACGTGAGGGGGCTGCTGTTGCACTGTTCCGGACTCATGTATGCCGGCGTGCCCACGCGTGCGCCAGACCGCGTGACGCCGTCAACATCCGACTGTTTGGCAATGCCGAAATCCGTCAGGATGGACAGACCTTCCGAGTCGAGCATGATATTGGACGGCTTGACGTCGCGATGAATGACGCCGTGCCGATGGGCATACGCGAGTCCCTGTCCAGCCTCATAGAGCATTGCCCTGACCACCGCCAGCGGCAGTGGGCCGTGTTCGCGGAGCACGCGGTCCAGTGAACTGCCACGGATGTACTCCATGACAAAGAAGTACAGGTCGCCTGCGGCCTGTTCGACCTCCAATATCTGAACGATGTGCTGGCAGCGGAATTGTGCAATGGTTTGTGCTTCCGCGAGAAAGCGCTCGATCATGCCGGACGTCGTGAGCAAACCGGGCGCCATCACCTTGATGGCCACATCGCGCTTGAGAGACGGTTGGTGGGCGAGAAAAATCGCTGCCATCCCGCCTTCGCCGATCTGTCGAATGATTTCGTAGCGCCCACGCGTGGCGTCCCGGAGCCGTTCGCGCTGCCCCTTCCAGATCTCCGCGGCCGCATCGTTCGTGGCGATGGGCGTGACCGATCCCGCGGGTGTCGCGCCACCAGCCACCCACCCGCAAGAGGAGCAGAATCGGTCCGCATCGCGCATCGATGCGTTGCAGGCGGGACAAGCTCGCTCTCTTGATGGCGGCGTCACCGGGGCATCATCTCGGTTGGTTGGTTGGTTGTGCCGCTTCGCGGTGGCTGGCACGCGCGCGGCTGACAGCTACGGTGAACCTGCTGCTTCTTCCGCAAGCTCTCAAGAGGCCCCGATCGCGCAAAGGGGTCGGCAAGGGTTCGAGACCTCCGTTGTGTTGACAGGGTTGGCCGTAGCGCGTTCATTTTTTCGGGAGGGCCAACTTCAGTTTCGAATTCAGTGGGGACGAGGGTCCATGACCAGGCGACGTCACACGGCGAGTCCTTCAGTCATCCTGTGGGCGGCAACGGTCGCGCTGTGCTGGAGCGGCTGTAGCGGCGGCGATGGGAGCCTCACGATGGACACCGCCGGACAGCCGTCAATCTCAATGACGCCGACCGGCCTGACGTTCAATGCTACCGTGAACGGCGCAAGCCCTCCAGTGCAGACCGTGTCCCTCGTCAACAGCGGGGCCGGTACGTTGAGCGGTTTGACCATCGGGTCCGTTGCCTATGCAGCTGGCGCAACCGGATGGCTGCAACCGCCTGTCTTGGATGCCACGACAGCTAGTCCGTCCGCGACGCTTTCGGCGCGGGCGATCGCTGGTTCCCTTGCGGCGGGTACCTATACCGCGAGCATCCCGGTGTCGTCCTCAGTTGCGCAGAACAGTCCGCAGAATGTTTCGGTGACGTTCATCGTGAGTGCACCTGTCGTGCAGCGACTGACTTTGACGATCACGGGAGCGGGGACAGTTTCACTCAGCCCGCTCGGCAGCGGCACGTGTGCCAACCCGGCGAGCGCAACATGCGTTGCCGACTTCACGCAGGGGCAGTCCGTCGCAATGACCGCCGCACCGTCGTCGGGCAACACGTTTTCTGGTTGGAGTGGTACATGCTCCGGCACAGGTGCCTGCAACATCGCGATGGATCAGGCGCGCAACGTCACGGCGACGTTTACCGCGTCGGCGCCGGCAATCGCCTTGGCTCCCATAAGCATCACATTCAATGGGGCGACAGGCGGCGCGAATCCGTTGAGTCAGACTGTGGCGGTCAACAACAGCGGCGTGGGTACGCTGAATGGTCTGAGCGCCGGATCGATCGTCTACGGACCAGGAGCATTCGGCTGGCTCCAGACGCCGACATTCAGCACGTTTACCGCCCCTGCCACCATCACGCTCCAGTCGATCATTGGCGCACTCGGCTCAGGTACATATACCGCCACCATTCCAATCGCGTCGGCCGTGGCCGCCAACTCTCCCCAATCGATCACCGTAACGCTTAACGTCGTCGCAAGTCCGATAATTGCACTCACTCCCTCTTTCCTCAATTTCAGTGCACCGTGGCTTGGCGGAAATCCTGCGAGCCAAACCAGCGCCGTCACCAACGCTGGGAGCGGTACGCTTTCCGGATTGAGTGTAGGAACCGTCAGCTACGGACCAGGCGGGTTCGGCTGGGTGCAATCAGCGACATTGAACTCCACGACCGCCGTGAGCTTGCTCGCAGTCCAACCGGCCACAGGTGCTCTCGACCCCGGAGTGTATACAGCGCTTGTGCCCATTCAGTCAGTGGTTGCGTCCAACAGCCCGCGAAACGTATCCGTGACCTTTAGCGTTGTTGCACCGGTGCCGGCGACCGCGAAACTATTCTTGGCTGGAGTTGAGTACCCCACATCGATCACCTTCAGGCGTGGCAACTCGTACACGATGGAAGTACGACTGTTTGCTGTCGATGGCTCTCCAATTACGAAATTGCCTCCGGGAAAGCTGATCACCATGCAGATGACTGGCTCGGAAAACTACGGTCCGATTGGTCCTGCCGCGTCCATCCCGGACGGTTTTCATTTTACCGCAGAGATCGGCACACAGTTCTACGGAGGAAGCGGGCTCTACATCTTCTACGGAACCGCTGCGAGCCCTACTGCAACATTGTTGAAGTCCGTCAGCCTGACGATCGCGCTTTGATTGCACCGCAGGTTGTAGTTGTCGCACAACTCAACCACTAACATCCCAACCCGTCCCTCGTCGCCG
>JANOKE010000509.1:0-2020 GCA_031419135.1 Gemmatimonadaceae bacterium | reverse complement strand
CCGCTTCGCGGAATCGCGCGTCGCGCTCCCCGCCAGCGTCATCGTTGCCATCCTCATCGGCACCTGCTGCTTTCGCCTCCAGGGCGCGAACGGCCTCCAGAATATCTGGCTCCGTTGTCGGGGCGACAGCCGCAGCACCCTCCATTCCTGCGTTCCGACGCGCAGTGGCATCGCCGTACCAGTGCAGCAGTCGCTCGGTGTCCTCGCTGGAGAGATACGCCCCTTGCAAGCGTGCCGCTTCTGACTTCCCCGGGGGGATGAAGAGCATGTCGCCGTTGCCGAGCAGGGACTCGGCGCCCGAACCGTCGATAATTGTCCGGCTGTCAATTTGTGATGCCACGCGAAAGGCGATCCGACACGGGAAATTCGCCTTGATGAGACCTGTGATGACGTTCACGCTTGGCCGCTGCGTGGCCAGAATGAGGTGAATGCCGATGGCGCGCGCCTTCTGCGCCAGCATCGCAATTGGCGTCTCGACTTCTCCCTGAACCGTCATCATCAGATCGGCCATCTCATCGATCACGACCACGATGTACGGAAGAATGCCGCCGAGATATGTCCGGTCCTCAAACGCCACATCGGGTGCCTTGGGCCGTTGCATCGCGGCTCCCTCACCCACCGCGTGCTGTTGCACCCGTTTGTTGAACTCCTGCAGATTGCGACAGGCATTCGCTTCGAGCAGCCGGTATCGATCCTGCATTTCCATCACGGCCCATTTGAGCACCGTCGCCGCATCGCGATTGTCGGTGATCACCTTGTGCCGAAGATGCGGCAAACTGTTGTACACACTCAGTTCGACCATTTTCGGATCGACCATCAGGAAGCGCAACGTCTTCGGCGTATGGCGATACGCCAGACTGGTGATGATGGTATTCACGCACACGGACTTGCCTGAACCGGTCGCACCGGCAATGAGCAGATGTGGCATCTTGGCCAGGTCCGCTATCACAGGTCGTCCTTCGAGATCCTTCCCAAGGGCAATGGGAAGCGCTGCCCGCGCCTGTTTGAATTCCGGCGATTCGAGCACTTCACGCAGCACCACCATTTCGGGCGACGGGTTCGGCACTTCCACACCCACCGCGCCGCGCCCCGGAATGGGAGCGACGATACGAATACTCGCGGCGCGCAAGGCTAACGCCAGATCATCCGCCAGCGCGGCAATTTGGCGTACCTTCACACCGGCCGCCGGTTCGATTTCGAATTGGGTGACGGTGGGTCCGGTAGTTCGACCCACGAGTTCTCCTTCCACCTTGAACGTGCGCAGCGTGGACATGAGCTTGTCACCTGCCAGATCAAGTTCGCGGCGTCCAGCATCGGGATTTCTGGATGGCGCCGCCGTGAGCAAATCGGTAGGCGGCAGCTCCTCGCTGAAGGCCGAACCGTCATCGCTCATATCCATGGCGGCATCAAGCGCCAACTCCCGATTGCCTTCGCCTTTCTGCTTCGATTTCCGGCGGTCGGCCAGCTCCTTGGGCGGCGCAAAGGACGACTCGGCCGCCGGACGCGTGAGGCCCAGCACGTCACGGGCGTACACCGGATCGATTGCCGGTAACTCCTCGGGGTCGGGCGCGAGTCGCTCGGCAAGCGTTTGACCTGTCGTCGATGTGATCGGGCTGGTCGAGGCGCCGGCGCGAGCCGGCCGGACCGCGCTGGGTCCAACGAGCATCCGGATGGGGTTCCAGCGAAGCGTCAGCACGGTGAGAGCGCTGGTGGCCAGCAGGAACACGATCCACGCACCGGCGGAGCCAAGCCCTTTGCGCAGATAGTGCGCCGCGAAGCTGCCCCACAAACCGGTGGCCGGTGAGGTGGACGGATCACCACCCAAGGCCAGTCCAATGGCGACTGGCACAAGGACCACAATGCCGACGAACAGCAGACCCCATTCCACCGCCTGATCCTCTTGGCTACGCAAGCGCCCGAACAGCGCCAGCCCCACCACCAGACTCCCAGCGGCCACCAACGCTGCGCCGGGAATCCCAACCGTCATCACCAGCGTGCAGCGCGCCCAGGTTCCTGCCGG
>JANOKE010000508.1:0-11097 GCA_031419135.1 Gemmatimonadaceae bacterium | reverse complement strand
ACCGGACCTCCGACGTCCGAAGTCCGGTAGCGCTGTTCGTCCGGTGAACTCCAAACCGGCCGTCCGTCTCGGACAGGCCGTACAGCGTTACCGGACGCCCGACGCACTACGATACCGGACACCCGACGCACTGCGATACCGGACACCCGACGCACTACGATACCGGCCATGGGACACCGGAGTACGGAGACCAGATGATCAACCCGACCTCGGAGATCGTCGTCGTCTCATGTCCGATATCCGGTATCCCATCGCCGGTATCGCAGTGCGTCCGGTATCAGGTTTCGCTGTTAGGCTCGCGAGCACTCAACGGCCGTCGATACCGGACCTCCGACGTCCGAAGTCCGGTAGCGCAGTTCGTCCGGTGAACTCCAAACCGGCCGTCCGTCTCGGACAGGCCGTACAGCGATACCGGACGCCCGACGCACTACGATACCGGACACCCGACGCACTGCGATACCGGACACCCGACGCACTACGATACCGGCCATGGGATACCGGAGTACGGAGACCAGATGATCAACCCGACATCGGAGATCGTCGTCGTCTCATGTCCGATATCCGGTATCCCATCGCCGGTAGCGCAGTGCGTCCGGTATCAGGTTTCGCCGTTCCGCTCGCGACCAGCCAACAGCAAGAGGCCGATACCGTACACCCGGATACCGAATAATGCGGTTGTACTTGACCAGTCCATCATTGGACTTCATCGTTTAGCTGTGCCCATGCTGTCCACCCGCACGTCTTTCCCGCTGTTTGTCGCGCTCCTGTTGCTTCCGTCAACCGGTTTAGCCCAAAAACCGACCGGGCGCATCGTTGGTGCGGTCATCAATCGAAGTAGTGGCGAACCCATCAGTACCGCTACTGTGGTTTTCCTCGGTGACGGCAGGGCAATCACCACGGATTCCTCAGGCGCCTTCCGTTTCGATCAGTTGCCCGCGGGTCTCCTGCGCTTCCTGGTCCGCGCCCAAGGATTCCCCTCCGTGGGCCTGGTTGTCGCAATCGCCAAGGGCGAGCGTCTGGAACGACGAGTTGAACTCGACTCTTCGGTGGCCACTGCCGTCGCCGCAGCCGCCACGCCAGTCAAAGCAGAGTCCGCTTCGCGAGCCCAGTCGTTACCGCTGGTGTCAGTAGAAGCCGCACCAAGCCTCGGTCCCCGATACGCGAATTTTGAACGCCGCCGCAAGACCGGCTCGGGCCAATACGTTGTTCGCGAAGATATCGAACGGGCCGGATTTTCGTCCTTGCAAGATGTCGCTCGCGGTCTTCGCGGCGTTACCGTTGACTGTGGTGGCGGACTCGGCTGTCACATCCGCATGGTTCGTGCGCCGATGCGCTGCCTGCCGGAATACGTGGTGGATGATAACGTCGACAACTTTTTTGGGCCGACCATTCCCGTGCGCGACATCGAAGCGCTGGAGGTGTACACCGGCCCTGCTGACGTGCCCGGCGAGTACGCCGGTCGCAACGCGGGGTGCGGGGTGATTGTGATTTGGACCAGGTCTGGCCCGACGCGTCGCAAGCCTGGCTGAAGGCTGACTATGGAATCGGGCTGGTTATGCGGAGGGCACGCTGACCAGCCGTAATCGGCACCGTCTGTTCCTGCCCCCACGGCCAGCGCACCCAGAGCGACGCGGGCCTGTCAGGAAGCGCCAGCACTTGGGTGGCTCCGTCCATCGACCAATAGCCGCTGCCCGCGCGCACTTCGCGCACCGGACCTCGCGCCGGTGTCGCAATCACCCGCAACTGCGCGCCGATCGCCAGCGGATTTGACGTTGGTCCCTGCAGCTGAACGCGAATTCCCGGCGTACCACCGATGTTCCGCCACAGGGTCATCGGCGCCCCATTCTGCGATACCGCGAGGTCCACGCGACCGTCGCCATCGAAGTCCGCCGCTGCCGCACCACGTTGATCACCGTGCACCGAAATGCCGCTGGACTGCACGGTCTGTACGTGGAAGTTTCCCGCGCCGTCGCCAAGCAACAGCAGCCCGGCGCCCGCATCGAAGCGCATGGTATTGATCTCGGTGGGAAAGAAATTCTGCGCCAGAAACAGGTCCTCGTGTCCGTCACCATCGTAGTCCGCTACCACGGCGGCGAACGCCGGCGCGAGTTGTGCCACCGTAGGAAGCGCGCGCGACTCGAAATGCTTCCCGCGATTGAGAAACACTGTGTGTTCGAACGTGGTGGCGCCCACACGCACCGCGCCCTTGGCGGCCGGTCCCAGCAGCGCGTCAACGTCGGCCTTTGCGAAGTCGGCGAATGTGGCGAAGCGCTCCTTGACCAACGGATTCGCCGACCCGAGACGCGGAAATCCATCGAGTGGCATCTCGCGTTGCGTCAGCGAATCGGCGCGCGCGAACACGAGACCGAGTCGATCGTCAGCCAGTCGCGCTACCGTAAGCGCGTACGGCCGCGACGTCGACGCCTGCCACGGCGTGTTGCGCCCCCAACTCGTGGCCACGATGTCAAGCTGGCCGTCGCCGTCGAAATCACCAACGTTCAGGCCATTCCAACGGCTCGACCGGTCAGCAAGTCCCAGGCTTCGCGTCACGTCGCGCAGCATTCCCGCATCGTTGTGCAACACCCGCACCGGACCGAATTCAGTCGCGACAATGAGTTCGGGATGCGTATCACCATCGAGGTCAGCGAACACTGCGGCCGAAACGAGTCCGAGCGCCGAGAGCACCTTGGCATTCGCGTTATCTGGCACAAAGGCACCGCGTGCCGTACCTAACAGCAGCCGAGACTTGGCCGGGAGAGGCCAGGCACCAGGTATGGCTCGTGCGGCGACGAACAGATCCAGCAATCCGTCGCCATTCACGTCGCTCATGGCCATCGCGCCGACACTCGCCGAGTCACCGGCCGCGGCGGTGTGAGGTACGCTCAGTTGGCCATTCAGCCCAATGGACACGCCAACAACTGACGGCACGGCGAGCGCCGCGAGCGCGTCGGTGGCTTCGTAGTTGGACTGTCCTGCCAGCAGGGTCAGACCGCCTTGGCCGTCCGGCACAGGAAGCACGGTGGTGAGGTCGTACGCTTGTGCGACGCCCGGCGTGCTGAGCGGAACGAATCCCCGAGCCGCATTGCGCAGCACGGTGAGCCGACCTCCACGGCCACTGCCGAATACCAGGTCTTCGCGTCCGTCGAAATCGATGTCGATCCAACTCACGCCAGGTCCGAGCTGACTCAAACGTGACGGCAGCAGCGGCTGCCGACGGAAATCGGCAAAGAGTGAATCGACGTGTGTGGCGCCCCCCAGCAACGGGGTGGCGTTCTCGAACAATGGAGCGCGTGCGTTCGGCGCGTTCGTGGTGGCGTCACGCGCCATCATGTCGGACGCGCCGGCCTCGTCAATCTCGTAGAGACGGTTCGCGTGTGCGGCGGTGATGATGCTGTGACGGCCACTGCGCCAGCGCACGTCGATCGTGGCCGCGCTGTCGCTGGCCGCGGCAAACGTGAGCTGCGCATCGCTGCCGGAAAGGTAGTAGCCGCCGGCGGTCATTTCGCGCGACTGCTCCGGGAGCGCGCCGGCGCGAATCGTTACCAGCGCGCCAATGCCCTGTGAGTTGGCCCCCGCTCCACGCAGGCGCACCGCGATGCGCGGCGCGTTCGACATGTTTCGGTACACCACCGACGGCGCATCGAGACGCGTGACAACCACATCCAGTGCGCCATCGCCGTCAAGATCGGCCAGAGCGATTCCCTGTGAGATGGCGCTGTCAACGCCAAAGTTCCACGACTGACTCACGTCGTGAAACGCCAGGTCGCCGCCATTGCGGAACGCGACGCTGCGGGTGCGAAGAGTTGGAAACGCCTTCGACTCCCGATTCCACGGTATACGCGGAAAACTGTTGCGGATGCGGTCGTACGGATCCGCCTCACGCACGTCGTATCGATGTCCATTCACCGCCAGCAGGTCGTCGTAGCCATCGAGATCGACGTCGAGGAACGCCGAACCCCAGGTCCAGTCGGTGGCCGTCACCCCGGCGAAATCGGCGATCTGTGCCCACGTGCCGTCGCCCCGCGAAAGGTGCAGCATGTTGCGCATCCACTGCGTGCGGTCGGGCGAGAGACCCACCGGCTTCTGCAGCGGCGTGTGGGTGGGGATCTGTTGTTGCTGCGCGGCGAGCGTTGGCGACAACATGTCGCTCGTAAACATGTCGACGTGGCCATCGCGGTTTACATCGGCAAAGTCTACCGACATGCAGGTATTGCTGGTTGCCCTCAGCGCCATGGTCGGGGCGAGCCGAAAATTCCCGGTGCCATCATTGAGCCAGAACAGGTCGGGATCTTCGAGGTCATTGCAGACGTACAGGTCGGGCGCCCCATCGCCATTCACGTCGTAAAACCGCGCCGCCAGCGTGAAGTAGTCGGGGTCGGTGGTGAGCGGGGCACCGTTCTCGTGGCGAAAGCGCGGCCCGAGCACTGGCGTGCGGGTGAAGTGTCCCTTTCCGTCATTCAGGAAGAACAGGTCGGGCTCGGCGCGTTGCGAGCGCATGAAGCCGCCCAGGTCGGGCCGGGCTTCCACGCGATACTCCTTCTTCCACTCATCCAGCACGACAACCGAATCATCGATTTTCCTGAGCACCTGATCGAACGCCCGCGCCTGCGGCGGAAACGCGTCGAGTGCGTTCCGGGTTTTGTACGTGCTGACGTACAGATCCAGCGACCCGTTGCCGTCCACGTCGGCCAACGTCATGGTGGTCGCGTTGTAACCACCGGTGAGTCCACTGGTGGCCGTGGCGTTGGCAAAGTGTCCCGTCCCATCGTTCAGAAACAGCGCGACGGGTCCGCCAAACGTGCCGACGACCAGGTCAAGGTCGCGATCACCATCGATGTCGGCCAGTACAACGCTCGTGCTCGCGAGGCCGGTGAAGTCGAGTCCACTGGATGTGGTAACATCAGTGAAATGAAAGTCACCGTTGTTGTGATACAGTGCCGCCGGGTGCTCAATCGAGGCGAGCACGATGTCGGGACGTCCGTCGCCGTCCACGTCGCCCAAGGCCACGCCCGCGCCGTCGAGCAGTCCACGATTGTCCAGGCCTCGCGTTTCGTCGATATCGTTCTGATGCGTGAGCCCGGTAAACGACGCCGTGAGCATGGTGAACCCAACGCGACCGTTCGGCCCCACCGCCAGTTCGCGCCAGCGATAGCCGGTTTCGTCATGCCAACCTGTGTCGACGGCGGCATCACGACAGGCTGTTGCCGCGCCGAGACTTGTTGACATGGTCAGTGCCACGAGCGCGCGCCACGTTGTGCGGCACGACAGATAATTCATTATGGGCCGCGTCGCGTTTTAAGTGCGCTGACCTTGCGACCAATACACTGTCCTTGCACCAGCCCGTCCACGACGGCCGGGAAGTAGTGCACGCCGGCGTACACGCGCGAGACCGCGACCTCGGTGCGCGCTGCTGAGAACGATGCGAAACGACGCGGCGGTTGCCCGATGTCGACCTGTGTGGAATCGATGTAGGGAATCGTGTCGCCGAGCAAGGCAATGAGGACCTCGACCGCGGCGCCGGACTGCACCGAGTGACCCGACGGGTATTCGGGGAAGGGCGGCGTGGGTATCACGGTCTGGAACTTCGGGTCGAACACGCGCTGCACAAAGGACACCGGCCGCACCACGTTCGAGCGATACTTCTCGCTCCAGCAGCCGATGAACGCGTCATGGATCGCGATCGAGGTGAGGGCGTACAGGGCGACGGCGTCGTTGGCGCTGAGTGTGCGCCGCGACACCATCAAATTCACCACACTGATCCAGTGGAATCCCGGCGTGCCGGTGGCCACGGGGTTGTCCGCCCAGAACAGGGCAATCTGCTTCTGGTCGGGTGTGAGCGCGCGCACGGTGTCGTAAAACTGTTTGCCGATCTGGTAGAAATCCGACGCAACCCGCTCTGAATAGGCGGGCATTGGCGGCGGCGCGCACTCACTGCTGCGCGCCAGGACGAACGGCCGCAATTGTCCCCAGTACGGCTCGGTGGGCTTCATGGGATTGAACGACGGCAGCGTGGTGGCGCCGGCGGGCTTGGGTCGGTTGGTGAAGGTGCCTTTCGCGGTCGCACGTTCCACATCTTCCTGCACATTCGGATTCGCAAACTGCACAAGATCGGACTGACCCGACATGGTTTGCGGAACGAACTGCGCGACGTTTGCCGTGTTGGTCCATTCGTCACGCTTCCCGGACGGCGCCCACGGCCGACCGCGCGTGGCGAAAAAGCTGTCGGTTGCGGCCCAGCCAAGAATGGCATGGCCGAGCGCGCGACCATGCGCGAGCGCGCGAGTGCGATCGGACGCGGGCACGCCGACGGCCTCGCGCGCAGCCACTTGGGCGGCCGCCAGGGAATCGATGGAGCGGCGTGTGCCTGCCATGCCATCGCGGAACAGCGAGTCCATCACCACGCGCTCCGCTTCGGCGGCGACAATAGCGCCGTCCAGTGGGTTGCCCGTGGGCGCGACCGGCAACGTCGGCAGTCCGTTCAGTTGCCCGGCCAGTGAACGCAGCGACGATCGCGAATCGGCGGCATAACCCTCGTAGAGGGCCAGCGCACTGTAGGCCGAAATCCGCGCCGCCACCGGAGGCCCGAGCCGCTCACTGCGCACGAACGCGAGCGACGTGCGCATCCACTGCGCCACCAGCTGTGGATCGACTGGGGCGGGTTCGCGGGTGCAGCCCGCCGCGGCGCCAACGGCGGTCGCGGCAACGCTCAGCAGGAGAGCGCGGTGGAACGTGTTCATCGGTAGCTCAACAGGAGATTCGGCGGTGTCGCTGTGATGCGTAGGTTACAAAGAGTGGGCGAACGAAGATAGAGCGAGTAGCTTTTTGCATGCTTTGGTCGATCGTTTCTATCTCGGGTCATCAGGCGGCACGACTCGCGCCGCTCCTGGCCACGCTCCTCGTCGCCGCGTGTCGCGACTCGCCGCGGAGCGCTGCGGCCGACGTGTCCTACGTGGATGTCCGCAAATTGCCCCCAGGGCGCAACGAACGCTCAGCCGATCTGATGATGCAAGCGGCCGACCGCGGTCGCGCCATCGGTGCGGATACCGCGCGCGTTCAGCTGTTCGTGGTCAGTGACTACCAATGCGCCGACTGTCGCACATGGTTCGACGCCACGCTGCCTGCCCTGCGCGCGGAGTATATCGAAACGGGTAAGGCCCGACTGGCCTGGGTTCACTATCCACTGCGCGAACATACTCATTCGGTACGGGCCGCCAACGCCGCGCTGTGCGCCAGCGCGCAGGGCAAATTCTGGGAAACCAGCGCGCGTATTTTCGCGGCGCAGGATCGCTGGGGCAGTGCGCCCGACGCGAGCGTACTGTTGGACTCATTGGCCACAGTATCAGGCATTGACGCGTTCGTGCTGCGAAATTGCACCGAGAGTGGTCGCATGTTGCGACAGATCCGGACAGACATCGCGTGGGCCGACACGGCGCGTGTCGGGACACCGCTGATGGTGCTGGTGGGCACGCGCCGCGTTCCTGGTACCGCTTCGCTGATCACGCTGCGGGCGGCGATCGATTCGGTGATCGCGGGCAGGTAAGATCGGCCGACGTCACCGCCGCTTGCCGACCGTTCCGGCGGTCGAGCACGCGTCGTGGGTGCGCTACTTGGCGGGCGGGGGGCGCCGCTGACTGTTCACGCTGAACAAGAAACCGGTGTATTGCATCTCCTCCCACGTCTGATCGCCCCACTTCACGTCCTTCGTGGCGTCTTGCTTACTCCTGTTCGACGCAGAGTTGTCGTACCAGGCCATCGACGTAAGTTTGGCGCCGGCGGGGACTTCAAGTGGCGTGGTGAAGAAGTAGTACGTTTGCCAATTGAAGTCGTAGCGTGGCACATCCAGAATCACGTCCGAGGTGCCGTCGGGCTTCTCGAGAATGTATTTCCAGCGCGTGCCACGCAGGTGCGTATGCGGCAACAGCGCCCAAATGCGAATCGGTTGGGTGGGTTCCAACTCGGCGTTCACCTGAATGTCTTTCGCGCCGGCGGGCAGTGTGAATGCACCGTTGATGAACGAGCCCATGCGGATCTCTTCGTTCGGCACGGCCGTCGCGAAGCGAAACCCCACGCTGGTGCGATCATGCCGTTCGTGACCGCTGGCCGTGTAGTGCATCTGGAACGTGAGGACTGTGCCGGCGCGAATACGCAGCGCGGTGCCGGCCGGGAATTTCATCACGTTCGTTCCCGGCGCCGTTCCGCCAATCAGCGTGCCGAGCTGTCGCGGCGGCGGATGGAGCGTGTCGAATCGCGACGGGCCTTCGGGTGGATCGAACTGAGCCTTGCGGACAAAGAGCGGCGCCGGCCGTGGTGCCGACGGTGTTCCTGCTGATCGTGCGGCGGCGGCCGCCGCCGCAGCAGCTGCGGCCGCGCCCGGTGCCGCCGGTACCTTGGCGTACACCAGCACATGATGCACGACTTCACGCGCCCCCGGCATGAACTCGATGGCCTGCACCCACTTGTCCTCCGCGAAATTCGTCGGGATTTCGAAGTACTGATACTCCACCGTCCCGGCGGCTGGCACGGTGAACTGTTCCGACATTGTCACCACGGCATCGGGCGTGCCCAGTTCCCAACTCGAGGGATACACCGGTGCCGGCGGCAGCGCCTTGACATCGCCCTTCTTCGCGCCGGCGTCGATCCATCGCAAAAGCGTCTGCTTTTCTGCCTCAGAGAGCCGCCGATCGTTGACGAACACACCATGCGGTCCCTCGGCGTGCCACGGCGGCATGTAGCCGGTTTTCACCGCGTCACGAATGTCGGCCACGTTCTTCTTGGCGGTATCGTAATCCAGCAGTGAGAACGGCCCGAGGCCACCCGGGCGGTGACAGGTGGTGCAGTTCTTGTACAGAATGGGGGCGACGTCTTTGGTAAACGTGGGTGCGGCGCCTTGCGCCACCAGCGGTTCGCGGTGCCGCGTCGCGACGAGACCGAGCACGGCGACCACTGCGATGCCCACGAGTGACAGGACACGGGTTCTGCCACGCCGCCAAGTGGTGCGACAACGTAGATATGAAATCTTTGCCATATGCCACTCCCTCGGCGGGTCGGGACCTCTCCTGCGGCGGTCGCCCAGAAGTTCTGCAGAAATGTGAGGGATGGGTGGCGCTCCCGCCAGCGATCCGGCAGGGACGCGACGGCCACGAGTAGCGCAACGCGTGCTGACCGATCAGACTTGGCACCTACCTATGCCAAGTCATCTCAGCAGTTCGCATTCCGCGAGGTCGGCCGGTGCGGCCGTTCCAACGTGGCGGCCGTACAGCATTCTGTTCAGCGCCCTCGTGCTCTGCACGACGCCTCGGGGCGCATTTGCGCAGACGCCAACAAGAATGGACGCCGCGGTGGCGGACTCGTTCGCGCGCTCGGCCCGCGCCCGCACGAAGCCGGTCGCCCGGGCGCAGCGCATCACGGTGCCGCCGACGATCGACGGGCGACTCGATGAGGACCTGTGGCACAGCGGCACACCGATCGGCGATTTCGTGCAGCGCGAGCTCAACGAGGGAGTTCCGGCCTCGGAGCGTACGGAGGTTCGACTCGCCACCGACGGCCTGTATCTCTACATCGGTGCGCGCATGTTCGACCGCGAGCCATCGCTCATCGTGCTGGGCGAAAAAGTGCGCGACGGTCAACTTGGCAGCAGTGATCACATCGCCCTGATTTTCGACACGTATCATGACCGTCAAAACGGCTTCGTGTTTGCGACGACGCCATCGGGTATTGAGTACGACGGTCAGGTGATCCGCGAGGGCGAGGGCGGCGGTGCGGCCACCGCCGGACAGAATCGTGCACAAGCCGGTGCATTGGGTGGATTCAACGTCAACTGGGACGCGAGTTGGTCGGTGGCGACCCACGTTGACTCCCTGGGCTGGAGCGCGGAATTCCGCATTCCGTACTCCACGCTGCGCTATCAGTCGGGAAGCGGCGAGCAGACGTGGGGGCTAAACGTCTCCCGGTCGATTCGTCGCAAGAACGAGGAATTGTACTGGGCGTTCATTCCTCGCCAGTTCAGTCTCTATCGGCTGTCGCTGGCCGGCCAGCTCGCCGGCCTCACGGTGCCCACCCGGCGAATCCAGACCGTCACGCCCTACGTGCTGTCGTCGGCGCAGCGTCGGTGGGCAGGCGGCATCGCGACGTCGAAGACTCCTACCGAAGTTGGCGGCGAGATCAAGTACGGTGTCACGCCGGCGATGACGCTTGACCTCACGTACAACACGGACTTTGCGCAGGTCGAGGTGGACGACCAGCGGGTCAACCTCACGCGCTTTCCGATCTTCTTTCCCGAGAAGCGTCCGTTCTTTCTCGAGAACGCCGGCACGTTTTCCGCGGGCACGCCGCAGGCGATTGATCTCTTCTTCACGCGACGCATCGGCATTGCCGCCAATGGCACACCGCAACCCATTCTTGGTGGCGGTCGCTTGTCGGGACGCGTTGGTGGCACCACAGTTGGTCTGCTGCAGATGGTGACGGATGCGACGGACACCAGTTCGTCGGGGCAGTCGTACACCGTGGCGCGCGCGACGCGTGAACTGTCGGCGCGTTCCCGTGTTGGCGCGATGATGGTGCAGCGTCTCTCCACGAAAGACGGCCACGATGTGAATCGCACGTTTGCGATAGACGGGCGACTCGGGCTTGGCCAGCGCTGGACCAGCGATCTGTGGGCGGCCGGCACCACGACACGGGGACGCGACGGCGACGCCACCGCGTTCAGTGGGCGTCTGGCGTATCAGACCAACGTGTGGAACCACAACGCACGTATGGCGCAGGTTGGTGAAGACTTCAATCCCGAAGTGGGCTTCATGAGTCGACCTGGTGGATATCGCGCCTACGACGCCACGTTCATGCGACTGGTACGTCAACCGCAATGGAGCTGGTTCAAACAGTGGAACCCGCACGTGTCCGTGCGCGAGTTTTACGGCATGGAGGATGGTTTTCATCAGTCGGGGTACGTGCACGTCGATCTCACCGAAATCGAGCTGGCCAACAGCACCAGGTTCGGCCCCGAGTACAACCTTTCGCACGAGGGGCTGCAACGGCCGTTCACCATTGCGCCCAATGTGGTGATTCCGGCTGGCTCGTACGATTGGGGGACACTGGGCGTCG
>JANOKE010000507.1:0-15994 GCA_031419135.1 Gemmatimonadaceae bacterium | reverse complement strand
CACTCGACGACGTGCTTCGCGAGTTGCCGTTTGCGTTGCGCGACTTGGCGCACCCAGCGACCTTACCACCAGGTGTGCTGGCTGAGCAACCTGCTCCCGGGTAAATCGCGTGTCCGTCCGTCGTCATCTTCGTAGCGCCATGGGTATCGTCGTCGCCTGTGGTGCGTGGGCGGCGGTGGGTGCATGCGCGTCCGGTGGTGCGGTCAACAGCGGTGGCGGGGGCGGGGCGTTCGGACGCCGCGACGAAAGCCGCGTGATCGGCAGTTTCGCTGACGTGCACGCTGTGGGTGTTTCTCGTCGGTACGTTTACTCGGCAACCACCAGTGGGATCGGCGTGTACGATCGCCTGTTCAACACCTGGCTCGCGCCTCTGTCGCGCGAGAATGGATTCACCGATGTGCAGGTGACGTTCATGACCGGTGATCCGGTGGAGGACGCCGTGTGGCTGGGCGTTCCTGGCGCAGTGCTGGTGTATCGACCGCAGAGCGAGCAACTGCAGCGCACTGTGGTGACTGGAGTGCCCGACTACATCGTGTTCGATCGCGCCACCAGCGGCGATGCGTACGTGCGTGCGGGGGGGCAGTGGACCCGCGTGTCGCGCATTGGATTGGCGTCGCCCGTAAACGGACCGCCCGATGCGAACCAGCGATTCACGCCGCGTACGCTCACTGATGTGTACACCATGTATCCGGCACTTCGGAGCGCTTCCCCGATACTGTTTCGCAATCAGGCCGGCGATCGACCGCTGCGATCGTATCCGGTGGTGAGCGGCAGCCTGTCGCCCGACCAACCCAATGAGGTTTGGCTGGGTACGAACGGCGACGGGCTGTACAAGGTCGATGCGCTGCTGCAACAAACGGTACCGCTGCGATTCGGCCTGCTGGAGAGTGGGATTGGCGCGTTGGCGTTGGCCGCCGACGGGGTTTGGGCGGCCGGACTCGGCGCGTCGCGGCTTCGCGGAGGACTCACGTTCGCCAGCACGGATCTGCAGCGCTGGCGTTGGATTGATGGCACCATTGCCGTGCCGTTGATGGGCATGCGCGCCACGTCGCTGTCGTTGCGTGCGCAACGCGCGTGGATCGGAACCGATCGCGGTGTGGTGCGTGCGCGTTTGGATAGTGCCGAAGCGATGTCCGTTTGGACATCGCTGGACGGGTTGCCCGACGATCGCGTGTTCGCCGTGGCCGCACGCGAGGACGGCGCGTGGGTTGGTACGGCACGCGGACTGGTGTTCGTTACGGACACCAATGACGCACGCAGTCCGCGCACCCGCGGTATCGGTGAGCGACTGCTGGAGAACACGCCAGTGTACGCGCTATTGCCCATTGGCGACACGTTGTGGATTGGCAGCGCCGCCGGACTGGTCGCATTGCCACTCAATGGTACACTGTCGCGACCGTTGGGCAGCGACCCGGCATTGCGACGCCGGATCACGGCTCTTGCCTGGAGCGATACCGTGTTGCTGGCGGCCACCGACACCGACGTCTTGCGGTTGGCGCCACGCGGTGGTGTTGAGCCCACGCGCGTCTTGTCGCTCGACGTGTCGCAGGTGGGCCAGGTGACGCGCCTGGCCATCGACGACCGCACTATCGTGATGGCGGGCACCGATGGCGTGGTGGTGGTGCAGCGCGCCGGTGGCTTGCGCGTGTTGCGCGTGCCACGCGATTTGCCGGGACCGGCGCTTGACGTCGTAATGAGTCGCGAGTGGTTGTGGATCGCCACGCCCGATGGATTGGTGCGACTGCGTCGCGCCGACGACGGCGGTTTGCCGTGACGTCGCACGAGGATTCACCACTCCCTCGCGCGCATCAGGCAATGGGACCCGGTCATGAATTCGACACCATTCGCATGCTGATGGAACGCTGGGGTGATCTCGCCGTTGATATCGGTGATGATGCAGCGGTATTGCCGAGTATGGGCGACACCGTGCGAGATCGCATTCGCGTCGTGAGCACCGACGCCTGCGTTGAGGGCGCACACTTCCGGCGCGACTGGATCACGCCGTTTGACGTGGGCGTGCGCTCGGCGGCGGCGGCCCTCAGTGATATCGCGGCGATGGGCGCCCGGGCGGACGCGCTGCTGGTGGCGTTCATTGTCCCCGAGCATTGGAGACCCCTTTTGGGCGACGTGGCCGATGGCATCGCCCGCGTGGTGCGGGGCGCTGGTGCACGAATCATCGGAGGCAACTTGAGTCGCGGTGACGCGTTTGCCGTCACGACCACGGCGATTGGCTCCGCGGAGCGCGTGGTGTCGCGTCGTGGAGCGCTACCGGGTGATGTGCTGGTGGTCACGGGAACGCTCGGCGGTCCGGGCGCCGCAACCCGCGCGTGGTATGCAGACCAGTCACCATCCCTTTGGGCGTCGGCGCGCTTTGCCGGTCCACGGCCACGCCTAAGCGAGGGGGCAGCGCTCGCTGTCGCTGGCGCGCATGCCATGCTCGACATTTCCGACGGACTGGTCGCCGATGCCCGACATCTGGCGGCGGCCAGCGCGGTGTGTCTGCGAATAGATGCAGGGCGAGTGCCGGTCGGCCCCGGCATCAGCATCGAAACGGCGCTGTCGAGTGGCGAGGAATATGAACTGTTGGCGGCACTCCCTCAGGGTGTGGCCCAACGCGTTCTCAGTGAGTGGTCGAGCCGCTTTTCCGTGCCGCTCACGGCAATTGGAACAGTGGTTGCCGTTGAGCCGGGCTGGGCGGTGGACGTCGTGGTACATGACGGCGCGCACGATTCCGACCGAAATACCCGTCGGCGCGTTGAATTCGACTCCGGGCACGATCACTTTTCGCGGTAATGATTCGCACGGCGTACGCTACCCTCGTTCTGTTCGTCGGCACTTTCGTGTTCGGCAGCGTTGTGCTGCTTGCACAGTTGGTGGGTGTGCCGCATCAGCCGGGCAGCGTGTACGAGCGGGCCCAGATCCGCTGGGGGCGATGGTTGTTGCGTGGTGCCGGTGTGAAGGTGGTTCGACACGGCGGTGAGGATCTGCCGCCCGCCACTCCTCATGTCTTCGTGGCGAACCACATCAGTTGGTTCGACATTCCGGTAACGCTGACCGCCTTGCCCCCGTACGGTTTCGTGGCGAAACGCGAACTGGAAACCGTCCCTTTGTTTGGTGCCGCCGCGCGAGCGGCCGGCGTGATCTACCTCGATCGCGAGAATCTCAAGGCGGCGTGCACCGCCTACGATGACGCGGCCTCCCGAATTCGCGGCGGCAAATCGGTGCTCGTGTTTCCCGAAGGCACGCGGGGAGATTGCTATGCGCTGCGACCGTTCAAAAAGGGTCCGTTCGTGCTGGCGATCGGCGCCGGTGTCCCGATCGTCCCCGTCGTTATTCACGGCACCATCGCCGTCAATCCGCGCACCGGGTTTCGCGTGTCGACGGGTGTTGTGCATGTGCACCTGCTCGAACCAATTTCGACGGCGGGGCTGACCTACAACGATCGTGAAACACTTGCGGAGAGAGTCCGCTTTCGTATGGCCGACGTATTACGCACCCACTATGGGGTCGAGCCGGCACTCGAATCGCGTGCTGTTTCACACGCAGTTGTCCCGATCCCTGAGCTCTCCACATGACCATTGTTGGCATTTTGCCCTGATCGCCATTACCGTTTCGCCCTGATAGCGCTGTACTCCTTCCCGTACGCCACCCTCGCCAGCTCATGTCCACTATCGTCTCCGTTTCGGCCCGCGAAATTCTCGACTCCCGCGGCAATCCCACCGTCGAAGTGGACGTGATACTTGACACCGGCAGCGCCGGACGGGCTGCCGTACCGAGTGGCGCCAGCACGGGCGAACGCGAAGCCGTGGAGTTGCGCGACGGCGATGCACACCGGTACGGCGGCAAGGGGGTGCTGGGTGCCGTAAACAATGTCAACACCGAGATCGCGGAAGCGCTGCAAGGTCTGGACGCAACCGATCAGATCGCGATCGATCGCACGATGATCAATCTCGATGGCACGGAGAACAAAGGACGGCTCGGCGCGAATGCCATCCTTGGCGTGTCCATGGCGGTGGCGCGGGCTGGCGCGATGGAGGTTGGTCTGCCACTCTATCGCTATCTGGGCGGCCCGATGGCGCGCACGTTGCCCGTGCCCATGATGAACATTCTCAACGGCGGCGCCCACGCCACCAACACGGTGGACTTTCAGGAGTTCATGATCGTGCCGGTAGGTGCTGAGTCATTTGCCGACGCATTGCGCATGGGATCGCAGGTGTTTCACGCGCTCAAGAAAGTGCTCGTGGCGCGCAAGCTCAGTACGGGGGTGGGCGACGAAGGCGGATTCGCCCCCAACTTGGCGAGTGATGAAGACGCCCTCAAGATCATTATCGAAGCGATCGAGGCCGCCGGATTCCAGCCCGGGAGTGACATCGCGCTCGCGCTTGACGTGGCGGCGAGTGAGCTGTACCGGAATGGCGAGTATCAGTTCCGCAAGAGCGGTGGCGCGGCGTGCAGCCCGAAGGCGATGGTCGATCTCTACGAAGGGTGGCTGAGCGAGTATCCCATTGTGTCTATCGAAGACGGCATGGCCGAGAACGACTGGGATGGGTGGAAACAGCTCACCGAACGCATTGGTGATCGCTGCCAACTCGTAGGTGACGATCTGTTTTGCACCAACAGCGAAATCCTCGCGAAGGGCATCGAGCAGCAGATCGCCAACGCCATACTGGTGAAGGTGAACCAGATCGGCACGCTCACCGAAACGTTGGAAGCGATGGAACTGGCCAAGGCCGCTGGTTACAACTCTATTATCTCGCACCGCTCCGGAGAAACGGAGGACACGTTCATTGCCGACCTGGCGGTCGCCACGCAAGCCGGACAGATCAAAACCGGCGCACCGTCACGCAGTGATCGCGTGGCCAAGTACAACCAACTGCTGCGCATCGAAGAGCAGTTGGAAGACTACTCGGAATATCCGGGTGGCGCCTTGTACGGATTGTAAAAGAGTAGGAAGTAGGAAGTCGGTAGTCGGTAGTACTTATTACTGAGTACTCAGTACTTGCCCTTGCTGTTCACGTACTCAATACTCAGTTCACGTACTCCCTGCTCGGTTCACGTACTCCCTACTCGGTTCATCGTACTTCCGACTTCAAACTTCCTTCTTCATGTCTCTTTTCTCGCGTGTTGCCCTTGGCGCCCTCACGGTCGCAGTGCTGTTTTTCACCGTCGAAGGTGGAGAGTACGGCACGCTGGACTTGTGGTCACAAAAGGGGCGTCGAGCGCAGCTTGAGGCGGAAGTGGTGCAGCTCAAGATCGATGTCGATTCGCTGCGGCGAGAGATCAAGGCGTTCAAGACCGACGATGCGCGACTGGAGCGCGTGGCGCGGGAAGAGTGGGGGATGGTAAAGGGCGGAAAGGAGATCCTCTACTGGGTGGGCAACGGTACGAAACCCGCCACTGATACGGCGGCGGCTGTGGCCGATACGTCGGAGCAGCGGCAATACTGAGCGTCAATCTGCCGCAGACGATGAGTGCGACCAGTGGGTTCGAGGGGTTGACTCAGCAGCACGCTGCACTAGGTTCCGCACACTGACGCGGGGTGGAGCAGCCTGGTAGCTCGTCGGGCTCATAACCCGAAGGTCGCGGGTTCAAATCCCGCCCCCGCCATAGTGACGTGAAAGGAGTTTCGCATCGGTCGGTCCTTCCAGGGCCGGCCGTTTGCGTCGGTGCCCGTGGCTCGGTGCCGAGTGGGGCAGGGTAGCTCAGCTGGTCAGAGCGCACGACTCATAATCGTGAGGTCGGGGGTTCGAGCCCCCCCCCTGCTATTACCTAATGGTATCAAAATTGTGCATGCAAAACCAAAATACTGCATTTTGCTTTACATTCAGAACCTGGCATTCTACATTCAAGCATGTCTCGCCCTCCTCGCCGCGTTCGCGAACCCGTCCAGGTGTATCTGGAATCCTCCGAAAAACAGCTGCTGGATGAGCTGTCGCTTCGCACGTCGCTCAGTCGCGCGGAACTGATGCGACGCGGTCTTCGTCGGTTGGCCGTGGAGATGACCACTGATGCGTCGCCTGGCCAGTCCCTGGCGTCACTTATTGGGGCACTCGGCGACGACGCGGACATCCCGAACGACTTGTCGGTTCGCCACGACGACTACCTGTATCCTGATGCGGACGCCACGGGCCACGATTGATACCGGGGCGTTACTGGCGCTCGCCTCGCCGCGCGATCAGTATCACGCGCGAGCCGTGAATATCGCTCGCGCCCATCTGGCCAAGGGTGGACGTTGGGTTGGATCGGTGCTGGTGTTGGCCGAATTGCACGGGCACTTGTTGCGCTGGCGCGAGCCCCGCATTGCCCATCGCGTCCTTGACGCCGTGCGTCGCGATACCGCGTACCAATGGGCCGCCGTCGACGATGCGCTCATTGACGCCGCAACCTCCAACTGGCTGCTGCGCTTCCCCGACCAGCGCCTCTCATTGACCGACGCCGTGACGTGCGAATTGATGTCGCGCGAGCGCATCGGCAGCGTGTTCGCGTTCGATCAGGATTTTGTCGTGGCAGGGTTTTCGCTGCAAGTGTGATCAAACGCCAAGAACACTGTTCCTTCCGAAAAAGCGCGCCGGGAGCTATCGGGCCAGCCGTCCACGGAGACGCGTCGCCGGTTCGGCGATGGATTGCAGGCGAGGCACGCGGACCACGTCCTGGTCGCGCAGCGAAAGCATGGGAATGAACCCCGCGTCGAGAATCGCCAACGCATCGTCTTCGCTCATCAACACTTCCGCGCAGGGCTTCGCGGTTACGCTGCCATCCCGCGACACCAGATGCAACGGCAGTCCGTCGATGACCGGCGACGCGAGTGCAAGACCTGTCCCGCGCTCTGTGAATCCCTGCGCCACCAGCGTTGCGCAGAACAGCGCCGGATTTCCCCAGAGATATGAACTGTGCGCGTCTGTGTTCTCCAGTTCCTCGAACGCGAAACGGGTGATGGCATCGGTGTCCTTGCCGTACGGGATACGAAGCAGTACACGTGGCAGCGCGAGACCCAGATACTGTGCTGCAGGCATCGATCGTAACCGTGTCCACGACGCGGCCGACACCTCCGGCGGACCCAGCGCCAGTTCCGGATGCGACTCGGCCAGCCAGGGCGCGTCGAGGGCCATCCCCACACCGGCCAGACGTTCCATTATCGCGATATCGTCGGCAGCGCCGCTGAAGGCGCAATGCGCCACGAGCAAACCCCATCCGCCCTGCGCGGCCGCCGCGCGCTCGGACAGGCGCTGGTAGGTTGTCGTCGACTGCACGCTCGTTTCGCCGCGCAGATCCGACATCAGCGATTCGCGACCGGCATCGATCAAGTGAATCTGGAGTCGCTCATCGGTTTCAACATGTCGAACCAGCCGATGGACGCCGCGCCAGAGCGATTCCAGCGCCTGAAACGCCGGGTGATGCAACAGCGAGCGCATGATAGCCGCGATAGTCGCATCCATTTGCGTCAACAACTCCGCCTGATGCGGATCGGCGCGCGCCACCAGATGCGGCGCCATCGCGCGCTGAATGAACTCATAGAGGTTGTCGGAGGCCGCCACGCGGTGCGAGGCGGGCGCGTCTGCCCCGACGATCGAGTCGAGCAGAGAACCCGACGTCTGGATGGAGGGTCGTGTCGATGCCGACGTGGGCGCCGATAGCTCCGCGGCGGCGCGTGCAAACGTGGCCGGGTTGGCGAGTGTGCTTCTGAGCGCTCGCAGTTGCGCGAACTGCGGCACCTGATCAAACAGATTGTCCGGATGGAAGTCGTCGAGCTCGCGGATGAGCACGTCTACGACCATGTGGTTGCTCAACTCGAGTTGCAGTGAGGGCGCAACGGAAGCGAGCACATGGTCGAAGTCATCGCGATCGACGCGCCACGCAGCACGCTCGACCTTTGTCGGCGCCGTCGATCCGGACCGCCCACTGAAGTCACCACAGATTGCCAACCGGAACGCGACGTCCTCCGCGAGCCGCGCCTCGTCGCCCGCGCGCGGTGCGCGCGCCACATCGACATCGATCTGCACATCATAAGACGAATGGTCGTGCGCCATACTCCAGCCTCCACGCGCGGAAAGGGCGGTAAACGTTAACGCGGCGCGCGACCAAAAGCACGCGAGGCGAACGGCTCACCGGAGATCCCGTTTCGAGACTGGTAGCCTGAGTTCCGAGTCGGGATTTAGTTTGCTGTAGGGAAAGTGGTCTCGTCGACCCCCGCCATCCGATCCCTCCACCTGAGGTCCGTGCATGCTGCAATCCATGGTCGCGCGTATCGGTGCGGCGTTAGGAACATTCACGCTCCTTGCGTCGATGCTGGCCGCGCAAACTCCGCCAGCGGCACCCCGGCCAGCCGCGGAGCCCGCACCGAAACAAACGTATTCCGCCGGCGCGCTTTCAATCCCCAACGCGGATCCGTTCCCCAGCACCTACGCGCGACCGCAGGCGCGGCCACTCGTGATTCGCAATGTGAACATTTTCACTGGCGCCGGTCCGCTGATTCGTGGCGGAGCCATCGCGGTCCAGGACGGCAAGATCATGGCTGTCGGTGCCACCGTCACCACACCAGCGAACGCCGAGGTGATCGATGGTGCAGGCCGATACCTCACGCCCGGTCTCATCGATACGCATTCGCATCTCGGAGTCTATCCCGCCCCGGGTAGCGCTGCGCATCAGGATGGCAATGAGGCCACCACTCCCAATACGTCGTATGTTTGGGCCGAACACAGCGTGTGGCCGCAGGACCCGCAGTTCCCACGCGATCTGGCGGGTGGCGTTACCACCATTCAGGTACTCCCAGGCTCGGCCAATCTCTTTGGCGGCCGGTCGGTGGTGCTCAAAGTGGTGCCCTCGCGCTCCGCACAGGGCATGAAGTTCCCCGGCGCAAAGTACGGACTCAAAATGGCGTGCGGCGAAAATCCCAAGCGGGTGTATGCGCAGCGCGGACCCGCCACGCGTATGGGCAACGTGGCCGGTTATCGTTCGGCTTGGATTGCGGCCGATCAGTATCGGCGCAAATGGGACGCCTGGCTCGCCAAGCGAGAAGGCGATGCGCCGGCGCGCGACCTGACGAACGAAACGCTGGCCGAAGTGCTGCGCGGCAACATCCTGGTGCACAATCACTGCTATCAGGCCGACGAGATGATGCAGATGATCGATATCGCCAAGGAGTTTGGCTACAGTATCCGTTCGTTCCATCACGGCGTTGAAGCGTACAAGATTGCCGACGTGCTGGCGCGGGAAGGCATCTCCGGTTCGCTCTGGAGCGATTGGGGCGGATTCAAAATGGAGGCGCTCGATGGCGTGCGCGCGAATCTTGCACTGGTGAATGCGGCGGGCGCACGCGCCATTGTGCACTCCGACGATCCGAGCGGTTCGCAACGCCTCAACCAGGAAGCCGCGAAGGCCATGGCTGCGGGTCGCGCAGTTGGCGTAGTCGTGAGCGAAGAGGACGCCATGAAGTGGATAACCGCGAATCCGGCGTGGGCCCTTGGACTCGACGATCGCATTGGCACACTGGAAATCGGCAAGAACGCCGATCTGGTGCTTTGGAGCCGCAATCCGCTCAGTGTTTATGCGCGCGCCGATCGCGTGTGGATAGACGGGGTGCTGCGCCTCGATCGCGCTGATCCCGCACAGCAATGGCGTACCGATTTCGAACTGGGCTTCGTGCCACGGAACGATGGGAGGGTCAAGTGAGGCGCCTCGTAAAGATTGTGCATGCCGCATGGGTCAGCGCCGCCTGCGCCAGTGCCATCGTGGCGCCGTTGTCCGCACAGACTATCGCGATCACCGGCGGTACGGTGTATCCCGTGAGCGGACCAAAGATCGACAACGGGACGGTCATCATGCGAGACGGCAGAATCGTCGCGGTTGGTGCCAATATCCCTATTCCGACTGGCGCGAGTCGCGTCGACGCAAGCGGTAAGTGGGTTACGCCGGGACTCGTGAATGCGTTCACCACCCTCGGACTCAGCGAAGCGGGCAGTCCGCAGTTCTCCGGCGGCTACAACGATGTGCAGGCCCAGGTTGCCGACGGCATCAGTGCCTCGTTCGAGGCGGCCGATGGGCTCAACCCCAGGTCGACACTGTTCCGGCCGGCCACCGAGGACGGCGTGACATCAGTTGGCGTGTGGCCCAGTGGCAACTGGCTGTCGGGACGCGGTGCGGTGGTGGATCTGAAGGGTAACACCGTAGGACAAATGCTCGTCAAGCGGAGCGTGGGAATGCTCCTCCAATTCGACGCCGCCGCAGCCAGCGCCGGCGCGAGGGGCGCCATGTTCTCGCGTTTGCGCGAACTGCTTGTGGACGTCAAGCAGTATGCGGCGCGGAAGGTCGAATATGAAGGCGGCCGCACGCGGTCGTTCGCGGCGAAGTCGTCGCAGTTGGAAGCGCTACGGCCCGTTGCGCGCGGGACGATGCCATTGTTTGTTGTCACCGATCGCGAAAGCGATATTCGCGCTGCCATTGGCATCGCCAAAGAGTTTGCCCTGCGCCTGGTTGTGGTGGGTGGCGCCGAGGCGTGGATGGTTGCCTCGGAACTTGCCGCAGCGCGGGTGCCGGTGATGGTGGGTGCGCTCAATAACATTCCGCAGTCGTTCAATGCACTGGGGCAGCGTCAGGAGAACGCCGCGTTGCTGCGCTCGGCCGGCGTGGCGGTGACCCTGATTGGCAATGGGCCGGGCGACCCGTTCGCATTCAACGTCCGCAACCTGCGGCAGGAAGCAGGCAACGCCGTCGCCTACGGCATGACATGGGATGACGCGCTGCGAGCCATTACCATGTCAGCGGCCGAAGTACTGGGGGTCGCCGACCGCGTTGGAACGCTCGCCCTGGGCCGTGAGGCCAATGTGGTGGTGTGGGACGGCGATCCCTTCGAGTTCACTACGCGCGCCACGCACGTGTACATTCGCGGCGTGGTGCAGTCGGGTTTGTCGCGTGAAGGCGAACTGACGGCGCGCTATCGGAAACTGCCGCCGGGCTGAGCTCGTCGAGTCACTGTCACCTCATCCGCGAACAACCACGCTGGCTGCCCCGCGCCCGGATGGCCAACAGGCAGCGGGCCGGCAGAACGCGCGTGCACTCGAATGAATCGCACGCGCTTCCCGGTCGAAACCGACATTGCAAACAACTGACGAACCGCGCCTTCGCGACCAACCGGTACGTCATGCCGCGTGACTACCGGCGTCGACCACACAACGCCATCAACTGAAACCGAAAACCCCACGGTTGCCGGCAACACAATCCATGACCGCACGTTCTGCAGGAAATTCACCCTCACGTGTGCGACGTCGGTGGGCGAAGACAGTTCAAGCGTGATCGCCACGTCTGGCACCCACCAGCCTTGCCACAGGCCATCGCCATGCTCGGCGCTACCAAGTACGCCGTCGGTGAGACTCAATGGCCCGGTGCCGGGATATCGTCCATCAACCGGCGGTGTGGTGAGCACCCGAGCGCCAATGCCATCGTGCTGCGCCAACGTGACCCGTCGTTCTTCGAGCACCGGGCTGGCGCCCCAGAACGCTTGAAGCCGCACTACCTTCGCCGCACGCAATTGGGTCCCATCCACAAATCGCGGCGACGCAACTGTTGGTGGCCGTCCATCGGTCGTGCCACGCACCACCACGTTGGCGAGCGTCCGAATCGCCAGAACCGGCCGACGCGCGATCGAGTCGTATCGCACCACTACTGAGGCGATCGATCTATCGGTCGGCCCTACGGCGTATCCGGAACGTCGGAGCGTCGGCACATGACTTGAGTTGAGTCTCCGCTGCAGATCGCCCACGTCACGCGACGCCGCGCTCCACAACACCTCGGCGAACGCCAGCATTCGCGGCAGCGCCATCAGTTCAAGATTCGCACCCGACACGATGTGTTCGCTCCACAGCGGCGCCTCACCACCGCGCACGCGTGCGGCCTGCTCGTTGCTGAGACCCACCGGCATTGGTTCAAAGCCGTACACACCTGCCACGGTCAGTTCGGCAGCCGATCGGTTGAGATATGTGAAATCACTCGGTGATGCGATCACGTCGAAGCCGCGCACTGCGGCCGTGCGCGTGAATGACGAATCGCGCCACGACTGCACCATGCCGTTGGGCACGTACGGTCCGTCAAGCACTTCATCCCACCCCATTACCCGACGACCGCGCAGCGCCACATGCGCGGCCACCCGACGCATGAACCAGCTCTGCAATTCCTCTTCGTTGGCCAGACCTTCGCGCTTCATGACGGCCTGACACGCGGCACACGCTTTCCACCGATCCTTCGGGACTTCGTCGCCGCCAAGATGAATAATCGGCGACGGGAAGAGATCCATCACCTCGTCGAGTACTCCGAACAGGAACGTGAACGTTTCTTCCTTGCCGGCGCAGTACACGTCGGCGAAAACGCCCCACGACGTTGGCACCGCGATGGTATCTCCGGTGCAGCCAAGTTGCGGATAGGCGGCAAGCGCCGCCGAGGAGTGTCCCGGCATCTCGATTTCCGGTACGATGGTCACACCGCGACGGCGGGCGTACTCCACCAGATGCCGCACCTGCTGTTGCGTGTAGAACCCGCCGTATCGGGAGCCATCCGCCTCGCGGCGCCACGCACCCACGGTGGTCAGACGCGGATACCGTGTGATGGCGATGCGCCAACCCTGGTCGTCGGTGAGGTGCCAGTGCAGCACGTTCATTTTGTAGCGCGACAGCAGGTCGATATGCCGCTCGATGTCGCGTACCGGGAGAAAGTGGCGGCCCACATCTACCATCGATCCGCGCCATCCAAAGCGTGGGGCATCGCTGATGCGCACGGCGGCCACCGACCAGCGTTTCGTGCGGGCGGTTGCGGGCCGCTCAAGCAGTTGCAGCAGTGTCTGCACGCCCCAACGCGCGCCGGCCGCCGAGGCGCCGCGAATGAACACACCGCCTTCGCCCGCCTCCAACTCGTACGCTTCGGGATTCGCCGACACGAGCAGCGTATCAAGATGAATGGCGTTGAGTTGCCCGGTGGCCTGACGCACGATGCGCGACTGGAGTCCCGTTTTGGCGAGGAGCTCGGAGGCCAGTAGTGCAGCGATCTCGTGCATCGCGATCGCACCGGGTGGCACCACGATCTGCACGGTGCCGCGCAACTCGAACGGTGCGGTGGACACAGTCTCCGCACGGAGAGGACGCGGCAGCAAGTTCGCTGCAGCGCCTTGCGCATGAGCACTGCGGCCCGCGATTAACGCCATTGCCGCGACGAGTCGCCATCGCCGACGGAGAACGCGTGGCAGCGTCGGCACCAACGAGTAACTGCCATTGGTGCACATCAGGGTAGGCTCGTTCAGAATTGCATCGGGTTCGCATGCTCCCATGCCCGTGACATACCCGTCGTGCTGGGATTCGTCAACAACTGACCCGACCCGAGATGCGGGTAAATATCCGCGTAGCTCCGGATCTCCATGGCGCTCACGCGCTTCATGATGAACCAGGGCTTGAGCTCCTGCGGACGCTGCAAACCGGCTGCCCCCAACACCTCCAGAAAACTTCTCACCGTCTCCCGATGATAGCGGGCCACACGCTGCGACTTGTCGCCCACATGCAGCCCGGCCACCAGCTCGGGATTTTGCGTAGCCACGCCGGTGGGGCAGTGGTTGCTGTTGCAGCGGAGTGCCTGAATGCAGCCGATGGCAAACATCATGGCGCGCGCCGCGTTACACATGTCGGCACCCAACGCCACTTTGGTGGCCAACGCGAAACCCGTGTTTACCTTGCCCGAGGCAATCACGCGGATTCGGTCGCGCAGTTCGGCGCCAACCAACGCGTTGTGTACGAACGACAACCCCTCGTTGAGCGGTGTGCCTACGGAGTCGGAGAATTCCAATGGCGCGGCGCCGGTGCCGCCTTCGCCGCCGTCAACCGTGATAAAGTCGGGCGTGATGCCTGTGGCCATCATGGCCTTGACAATCCCCAGAAACTCGTGACGCTTGCCCACACACAGTTTGAATCCGATGGGCTTTCCGCCGGATGCATCCCGGAGCCGCTTGATGAACTGCAACAGCTCGGTGGGATTGGAGAATGCGCTGTGCGCCGGCGGTGATACAACATCGCGCCCCGGCTCCACACCGCGGATCTCGACAATCTCTTTCGTGAGCTTGGCCGCGGGTAGAATGCCACCGTGGCCCGGCTTGGCACCTTGCGACAACTTGATTTCCACCATTTTCACATTTGGCAGCGATGCTTTCTTCGCGAACTCGGCTTCGTTGAATCGTCCTTGCTTGTCGCGGCAACTGAAGTAGCCTGTGCCAATCTGCCAGAACAGGTCGCCGCCAGGCTCCAGGTGATACGGGCTCAATCCGCCCTCACCGGTGTTGTGGGCAAAGTTGCCCAGCTTGGCACCGGTGTTGAGGGCCAGCACGGCGTTCTTGCTGAGTGAGCCGTAGCTCATGCCGGACACGTTGAAGATCGATGCCGAATACGGTTGCGTGCAATCAGGACCACCGACCGTTACGCGCGACAGCGCCGGATCCGGATGCACCGGCGCCAGCGAGTGATTGATCCACTCGTAGCCCGTGGCGTACACGTCCTTTTGGGTCCCAAATGGCAGGGTATCGAGCTCGCCTTTCGCGCGCTGGTAGATCACCGAGCGATCGTTGCGGCTGAACGGTCGGCCGTCACTGTTCGACTCAACGAAGTACTGATTGATTTCCGGACGAACCATCTCCAACAGATACCGCGCGTGGCCGATCAGCGGAAAGTTGCGCTTGATGGCCTGCTTGGTTTGGAGCATGTCGGCCACGCCGCGCGCGATCAGCGGCAGGATGACAACCAATGACCAGAGGATCGGCGGCCATACCAACGCCACGGCCCCCACGGCCACAACGACGGCGACCGAAACCACAATGAAGAGAGTACGCATGGAGTGAGAGTATCGTCTCTCCGCAGTCGGAGTTGAGGGTGAAAGGACCGCAGGGTCGGCACCTTGCCAGTATCACCCTGATGTGACACAGTGTGTCACATGTGGTCCATACGACGGATCTCACTGCGGGAACTACACCAGCGCACCGGGTCACTCATTCGCGAGGCCTCAGCGGCTGGTTATGCCGTCGTCGTGACCGACCGAGGCCGCCCGATCGCCACTATCACGCCGTACGCCGCGGACACGGAGCGTCAGCGATTCCGTAAACGTTTGCTTTCACCGGCATTTGAGGCGCTGCAGCGCAAGCAGCTAGCTGGCGACTCTACGTCGGACCCCGAATCGGGCAGCGCACCGGTACGCAACGCTGCGGCGAGTATCGAGCAATTGGTGACGTCGGAACTGGCTCGCGCCGAGTTTGCCTCGACAATGCATCGCAAGCGACGCGAACGCGTGCTGACCAAGCGCGAGATCGACGCCGTGCTCGAGCAGTTCAATGCCGACTGTCGCGCGCGCGTGTGGAGTTCATTCCGGTGAGCGCTGCAGTGTTGGCGCGCGTGCGGCAAGCATTTTCGACCCTTTCGCCCAATGTGGTGCTTCGGTCGGCCGATGCCGTTCATTGCGCGACGGCGGCTGAAATCGGACTGGCCAGGATTTATTCGAACGATCGCCATGTGCCGGCCAGGGCGAGTCACTTTGGACTTGCCGGAATTGACGTGACGGTCGGCGAGTAGAATCGCTGGATCCCCGGATATTGCATGACAGCGCTTGGTACGCAGGTTACGTGACGGCGCTGAGAAAACATGCTTCGCTGATCGTACTTCGCCCCGGGGGAGCCTCGGGGCACAACGCCATCACGTTGGCAGACGGAGGAACAATGCGACGCTACGCAATGGTCTCTGGGGTATTCTTCACCGTCATATGCGGTGCGCAACTGGTGCGACTGGCGTTGCGATGGCCGGTTACGGTCGCAGGTTACGATGTCCCGCTGTGGTCTTCCCTACCAAACGCTGATCGCCAGCGTCTTACACAAGTACGTCGCGGGGCGACTGGCGGAACGCGATGGCGCGCCGCCGCAAACCGTCTCGCGCAAGAAAACGCAGGCTCGTCGCTAGCGGCTCGACCCCTCCGCGCTCCCAGCGTA
>JANOKE010000506.1:0-1883 GCA_031419135.1 Gemmatimonadaceae bacterium | reverse complement strand
CGTGGGAGTGATTGCGCTGGGACTTGAGGGGCTGATGTTGTCGGGTGCATTCGGCGCTGCGATGGGCAGCTACTACGGTGGCAGCCCGTGGATGGGGCTGTTGGGCGCACTGGTAGCTGGACTCGTGACGACCAGTGTGCTGGCGGTCGCGACGCTGCGCTTCAAGGCCAATCAAGTGGTGGTGGGTGTGGCGCTCAACCTGCTGGTGGTGGCGGTCACACGATTCTTCCTGCGTCTGGTGTTTGACAGCGCCAGCAACTCGCCGCGCGTGCCAGGCTTTGGTGGCGAAGGGGCCTCCAACGCGATGCTGGCCAGCTTTGCCAATCCGGTGGTGTGGATTGGGCTGTTCGCGCTGCCCGCCTTGGGATGGCTGCTGTATCAAACGCCGTTTGGATTGCGAGCGCGCGCTGTAGGCGAGAAACCCGAGGCGGCCACCACGTTGGGCATCGCCGTGGGTCCGCTTCGTCTTAAGGGTTTGTTGCTTTCGGGCGCGCTCGCGTCACTGGGTGGTGCGTATCTCGCACTCGACCAACATCAATTCACCGACGGCATGACCGCCGGTCGTGGCTTCATTGCGCTCGCCGCCGTGATTTTCGGTCGGTGGGAGCCCATGCGGGTTGCGGTGGCGTGTCTCCTCTTTGCCGGTGCGGAAACGTTGCAGATCCAGTTGCAAGGCGCGCAACTCGTGCCCAGCCAGTTCGTGGAGATGATTCCCTATCTACTGACGATCATCGCGTTGGCCGGAGTTGTGGGTCGCAGTGTCGCACCCGCTGCACTCGGAAAATCTGAGTGAACGAGTCGGAGGTAACACGCACGGGCGAACATCCAACAGGGGAGCCCGAGAAGAGCGCATTCGGCAAGCTCGCCGTGCTGATGGTCACCGCCTTCATCGACATGCTTGGCCTGTTGATGATCCTGCCTTTGCTGCCCTTCTATGCGAAGAGCCTCGGCGGCGGTGGACTGGTTGTTGGGTTGCTGGTGAGTGCATTCAGCGTCGCGCAGCTTATCAGCGCACCCATCTGGGGTCGATTCTCCGATCGGTACGGACGGCGACCGGCCCTGATGGTGGGGCTCGGTGCCAGTGCCATCGCGTATGTGGTATTCGCCTACGCCGACAGTTTGTGGCTGCTGTTCCTGTCGCGCATCGTGCAGGGTGCGGGTGGCGGCACGGTGAGCGTGATTCAGGCGTATGTCGCCGATGCCACCAAGCCCGAAGATCGCGCCAAGTCGTTGGGATGGTTGAGTGCCGCCACCAACGCGGGCGTGGCGATCGGTCCCGTGATTGGCAGCTGGGTGCAACACTGGAGCACGCACACGCCAGGTCTGGTGGCTGCAGCGTTGTGTGTGATCAACATGATCTTTGCGTCGCGCTACCTCACCGAAGCGCGCAAACCGTCCGGTGCGCCCGGACTCAACGCCGACGGCACGAAGACGGTGCGCAAAGGCAGCCGGGAAGCCGTGATGCGTGTGATCAGTCATCCCGACGAACCGGCGTCGCGGCTGATCCTGATTTATGCCATTGCGATCGGTGCATTTCAGGGTACCACGTCCATTCTCGCGCTCTTCCTGTCATTCCGATTCGGCGTCACCGCCGACACCATTGGTTATTTCTTCTTTTACATCGGCGTGCTGAGCGTATTCGTGCGCGCGGTGATGCTGGGCCGCTTTTTGAACTGGGCCGGTGAACCCAAGCTCAGTCGCTGGGGCATCATGTTGCTCGGTGCCGGTCTTGTCGGCATCGCCTTCTCCCACAACTACGTGATGCTGGCGCTGACGGTGGGGCTGTTGCCACTGGGAACGGCGTTCACATTTCCGTGCGTGACCGCCATGCTGTCGCGCGTGGTGAGCAGCGCCGAGCGCGGCTTGTATATGGGTGTACAGCA
>JANOKE010000505.1:0-3957 GCA_031419135.1 Gemmatimonadaceae bacterium | reverse complement strand
CTCGCCGCACGGGACAGTGTTGCTGCGCATCACTTGATCGGCCCGCGCATGCTCGTGTCGGGTCCGATGATCGATGGTCCGACCACGCGATACGCCGCAGCGATCAAGGTGGCGACGCCCGACGAGGCGCGCGCCGCGGTGCGCATGCTCAGGCAGCGTGGCGTTGACCTGATCAAGACACAGACGCTCATTCCCAGGGACGCGTATTTCGCGCTTGCCGACGAGGCGACACGCATAGGCATTCCGTTCGAGGGACACGTGCCGCGCGAAATCACGGCCATGGAGGCGATCAAGGCGCGTCAACGGAGCTTTGAACATCTGATCGGCGTGAGCGACACGAATTCCGTGCTGATTGCGGAACTCGCGCGAAGCAAGGTGTGGCAGTGTCCCACGGTGATCAACAGCGTTGGCACACCAACGGACTTCCTCGGCGACCCCGGCTTGCCATTCTGGCTACGCCAGTCGGTGGAAGGCTGGCGACGCACGGCGGTCACGCAAGCCGCGGCCACCGATTCCGCCGCGCGGGCAGCGCTGACGCGCGCCGACCGCAGGCTTGCATTCATCAAGCGCCTGTATGATTTGAAGATTCCGTTCCTCGCGGGGACCGATGCGCCGGCGGGATACGACCTGGTCCCGGGCGCAAGCCTTCATCGCGAGCTCCAGTTGTTCGTGCGGGCAGGACTTACTCCGCTGCAAGCGCTACAGACCGCGACGCTGAATCCGGCGATCTTTTTTGGCAAAACCGCCGACTGGGGCACGATTGCGCCGGGAAAAACCGCGGATCTCGTCCTGCTCGCGCGCAATCCGCTCGTGGATATCGCCAACACCCGCACGGTGGTTGCCGTGGTCGCCGACGGTCGATACTTCGCGCCGCGCGAACTCGATCGTTTGCGTCTCCGCATCATGGAACTGGCCGGCAAGTGATGCGATTGTCCCGACTCCCCCCCCCGCTCGCGCTGCTTGCGGCCTCATTCCTCGCCGCCTGCGCCGGTTCCGATTCACCGACTGGTCCCGATCCGACGCCGCCTGCTCCGCTCACCGTGCCAACGATTGCGCGCGAGTTTCGCGGCATGTGGATCGCGACGGTCGCGAATATCGACTGGCCTTCGCGCTCGGCGCTTTCGGCCGCGCAGCAGCAGAGCGAACTCACCGCGATTCTCGACATGGCGCAGCAGGCGGGGCTCAACGCCATCATCCTGCAGGTTCGCGCGTCAGGCGATGCGTTGTATCAGTCGGCGCTCGAGCCGTGGTCCAAGTCGCTCACGGGCGCGCAGGGCGTCGATCCCGGCTACGATCCACTCGCCTTCGCAGTGACCGCGGCGCACGCGCGCGGCCTGGAGCTGCACGCGTGGTTCAATCCCTTTCGAGCGGGCAATCTGAGCGACACGCTCAATCTCGCGCCGCTGCACTTTGCCAGGCGCCGCCCCGACGTGACTCGACGCTACTGCACCCAACTCTGGTTTGATCCGGGTGAGCAGGCGGTCCACGATCAGGCAATGGCCGTCATCACGGATGTCGTCACGCGCTACGACATCGATGCGGTGCATCTCGACGACTTTTTCTATCCGTACCCCGACTCGCGCTGTCCAAGTCTCGACTTTCCCGACAGCGCGTCCTTTGCCGCGTACACGCGCAACGGCGGCACACTTGCCCGGGCGGATTGGCGTCGCGACAACACCAATCGCTTCGTCGAGCGACTGTACACCACCGTGCACACTGCGGCGCCGTCAGTTCGTGTGGGCATCAGTCCGTTCGGCATCTGGCGTCCGGGAAGTCCGGCCGGCATCACGGGACTCGATGCCTACGGCTCCATCTACGCCGACTCCAGGAACTGGCTCCAGCGCGGCTGGGTCGACTACTTCGCCCCACAGCTCTACTGGTCCACCTCGTCGACGGGACAGAACTTCTCCGCCCTCCTCGGCTGGTGGGCGCAGCAGAATTCACTCAAGCGCCATCTCTGGCCGGGCCTCGCGTCGTATCGCGTGAATGACGGCAGCAGCAGTGCGTACGCCGCGTCCGAGATTCCCGCGCAAGTCACGCTCACGCGACAGCAGGCCGCAGCCAGCGGTTATTTCGCGGGCACGCTGTTGTACAACACCACGTCCATCAAGAACGACGCCGGTGGTGTGCGATCGCTGCTCACGTCGGGTGTGTACTTGGCGCCCGCACTGCCGCCGCCAAGCACGTGGCTGGATAACATACCACCGGCCGCGCCCGGTGTCGCGGTGACCACGGTCGGCGGCAACCTGCGCGTGAGTATCTCACCGACCGGCAGTGACGCGCTCGCGTGGTTCCTCGTGCGCTGGCGCACGAATGGCGCGTGGTCGCAAAAGACGCTGCCGAGCGTGTCACGCGCGATCGATTTCGCCGCGGCCGGCGTGGATGGCGTCGTGGTGAACGCGATCGATCGCCAAGGGAATGCGAGTGCCGACGCGATATGGAGACAGTGACTGCTTCCGAACGCGCGAGCGTCAGGGCGCGCCGGGCTGCCTGACGCGATGTCATGCGCTGTACGGGTCAAAGAACGCGAGATCGGTTCCACGGTCGTCCATCGCAACGACCTCGTCGCCGCGCGCCCGGGCGCGAAGTGGTCGGCCCCCGAATGAAAGGTCGAGCTCACGCGTGGAGAGCGGGAAGCGAACGGAAATGCCCTGACCGGCAGCGTACGGCAGTCGAAGGTAGCCGTTCACCAGCTCACTCGATTCCCGGGCCGCGCCAATCACCTCGATTCGGTCCGGGGAAACCCAGGGCGGAATGCGAACCATCACCGGCTGCTTCGTGCGAACATTCACCGTGAGCGCGTTCGCAGTGTAAGCGGACGACACCTCGATGTCGTCACTTTTATAGTCGAAGAACAGCCGAACCGCGAGACGACCATCCTGACGACCGACGGCGCGAGCCTGCACCTCGGCGAGTGCATACACCACCGGTCCGACGATGTCGGTCCCAACACCCACAATCCTGTCTCCCAGCGGTTGATGCCCATAGGGAGCTGGGAAGCCCCATGAGCCCCGAACACGGCTTGCAATGTCCGCACGAAACGGCGGACTGCCCGGCGGCGCGATAAACGACACGTCGCGCAGTTGACTGGGCAACAAGTGGCTGCGCAGTATGAGTTCTGCATCAGCGAACGCATCGGTATAGCCGGCTTCGCCGAGCAGCAACGCGGTTTCCAGAATCAATGCGCTGTTGCCTGCTTCGCCTCGGTCGGCGTTAGTGCCACGCGCGCGTGTCACGTGAGCGGGACTACCGTAGTACTCGGGCGACCACCCGATGATGTTTCGAAGTCTCTTGAGGCCATTGTCGTAGAACGCGTTGACGCGCGCCATGAGCGACGCATCGCGTGTGACGGTAGCAAGCCAAGCAAGCGACGCCATGACGTACACGACGTTTTGGACATGCGCGCCGAGCAACGCGGGATCATACTCGCCGTTCTGCGGGAAGTACTCGGCCACGACTTTGTTCTTCAGTTCCGTGGCCAGGTCGAGTGCGGAGCGAGAGCCCGTCGCTTGGTGATACTTCGCGAGCGGACCAATCGTCATGGCAAGTCCGGCGATGAACGGTGCATCCGGCTGTACGTCCCGGTATTTGAGTCCGAGTGTCCCCTCGAGACGCGCGCGATTCCAACCGTTCCGCGGGTCCCACAGCGCGGAGATCGCCGCGATGCTGGACTCGGCAAGTTCCTGGGCACGGTCGGACCGTCTGAACGTTGACAGCGCGTTGAGCGCGTGAAACCCGTGCGCGATGTTGACCGGGAAGAAGTTCACGAGCTTCCCATCGATCGCGTCACGGTTCAGTGGAAATGGGACCGCGACACCGTACGAGAAGAACGCAACACGCGCATATCTATCGATTACAGCGGGATCAATGCGCACGCCGAGTACTTTTTCGGCCGTAAGCAGCCCGAGTAGAGACTTTCCCGGGACTTGTGCATCGGAGAAGGCGTCGGAGAAGCCC
>JANOKE010000504.1:0-1015 GCA_031419135.1 Gemmatimonadaceae bacterium | reverse complement strand
AGCAGTTGTTCGACGAACTTCTCAAGCTGTCGAACACGCTGGATGACGAGCAGGTGCGGCACGTGCGCGGCAGCCCAGAGTCGAGCGTGTCCTCAATCGCCAACCGCAGTGCAGAACGCGCCGCCGCCTTGTGGCGCCAGTTGAGCACCAGCAGGTCCTTGAGCTTCGCGAGCAGTTCTCGCGCCACCTTCTTCACCTCGGTGCGTTCTGCCGAGCTGAGTTCGGGGGAAGGCCGCGTGAGGATGTCGAAAATGACCAGCTCCTCTTCGGTGAGCTGCTCGCGCACGTGGCGCACCTGCTCGTCATCCAGCGTGCTCGACAGCTTGAGCAGTTCGTCGAACAACTGCTCGATGCTCCGACTGCCGGCGTTGTAGCTCTCAATCAGCGCCTCGAACTGTTCCGCGTAGTCCGCACGGGTGCGGTTCAACCGCAGCAGCGTGCCCAGCTTGGCGCGGATCGCCGCCTTGAGTGCTTCCAGATCGGTGTTCTTGTGCTTTGAGTCCTTGAACCGCTTCGCGAGCGCGTCAAAGTTGATCTTTGACAGATTGATTGGCGGAGGGCCACCGTCCCGTACCGTGATGCCGGTGATGGAGTCGTCGAGCAGTCCGGCGATCCGCCCCATGATGGTCGAGATGTCGGGCGGGTTGGGCGTGAGCTTGGCACGGATGGCGGCGGCCAGTGCGGCGAGGCCCGCAACGCGCTGCGCGAATGTGAGCGCCGCGGGGTCTGGCTTCACGGCGCGGTACAGCGTGGCGACCAATTGCTCGTGACCAAAAAAATCACGGCGCAACGACTCTGGCGCGATCAAGGCGTTGATGGCGTGCTCCACCGACGCCAGCAGCTCGAACCCGCCAGCGGGCAACGCTTCGAGTGCCGCGAAATCCACACCGTGGCTGGCGCAGAAGGCGGTGGCCGCGTTCACGGCGTCATTCAACGCCGCGACAAGCTGCGCTTTGTCCTTGACGGGATTCGACCCGCCCGTGCCCGCGCCATATATCGCCAGCGCTCTCTCCAG
>JANOKE010000503.1:0-5274 GCA_031419135.1 Gemmatimonadaceae bacterium | reverse complement strand
AGCGGCGCGATTCGCTCCACGCTCACGACGCTCCCCGCCAGTAGCGATAGCAGCGCCGTCTGGTCCAAAGAGCCAGTTCCCCACCAAGCTGTATGCTTGCAGACCATCGCCGCTGTACGGTGCGGTCTTCGGCGAAGTGATGGTTGATATGCGCATGGCCTCGGCGTCGAATCGAAACCGAACACCGACTGTTGTATCCCGCCCCTGGGAGATGCTCGCACGGACGAGTGGACCAGCGCCACCCGTACGTCCCAGTATGCCAGTCGGCACCGCGACGCCCGCAGCAACCTCATACGTGAAACGAGCCGACTGCCCGGCGAGTGGCGACCCGTGTGTGCCGACCGCGAGGAGCATAGTCAGCAGAATCGGTTTATTTCCTGAAGCAACGCTCGCACGCATTGTGAACCTCCCATGTCCGGTATCGGGTTGCCCATGTCTGATGTCGTACCTTCGTCCGATATCAGTTATCGGCGCGTCCCACGGCGAACCGCGACACCGGCGACCCGATGAACCGCGATACGGGTAATGGGCTACCCGATGCCCGATACCGGATGGCTGACGCGACATCGAACGGAGCGGGAATACAATTGGCTATGGCAAGAGTATAGGGCGCTAAGGTGACGTGTTGCGACGTGTGTTTCCACTACCGGTTGACCCCAGACAGCGCACGGGTAAAATTCCAGTCTTGCCCCAACGTCACAGACGTTGCGGCTTGGAGGGGTGGCCGAGAGGCTGAAGGCACCGGTTTGCTAAACCGGCATAGGGGGCAACCTCTATCGCGGGTTCGAATCCCGCCCTCTCCGCTCCGCGGGTTCGCTGCTCCGCAGCGGGCCCGCGTTCTTGTTGGTCGCAGTTTTTTCTTCCGTTCGGCTTGCCGACCTCTGGGTCCGGTTTCGATATGTCGTCAGACGTTGTTCGCCCGCGCGTGCGATTCGCACCGTCGCCCACGGGGTCTCTGCACGTAGGTGGCGCGCGGACCGCGCTGTTCAACTGGCTGTACGCCCGTAAATACCACGGCGTGTTCCTGCTTCGCGTGGAGGACACCGACCGCGCGCGCAGCACCGACGACAGTACCCGCGCCATCTTCGAGGGACTGAAGTGGCTTGGTCTCACCTGGGACGAGGAGGTCGTCTACCAGGGCGCCAATGTCGCGCGGCACTACGCCGACGCGCATCGCCTGCTTGAGACCGGTGCCGCGTATCGCGACTTCACACCCCCAGCCGAGATCGATCGACTCCGCGTGGAGGCCGAGGCGCGTGGTGACGCCTTCAAGTTTGACCGACGCACCGCCGAGTTGAGCGATGCGGAGACGGAAAGCAAACTTGCGCGCGGCGAGCCCTACGCCATCCGATTCAAGGTGTCCGAAGGTGTGACTGAGTGGGACGATTTGGTGCACGGGCGCATCGCGTTCCCCAACAAGGACATCGAAGATTTCATCATTCTCCGTTCCGACGGCACGCCGGTATACAATCTCGCCGTCGTGTCCGACGACATCGACATGCGCATCACGCTGGTAATGCGCGGCGACGATCACATCTCGAACACGCCGAAACAGATTTTGCTCTATCGCGCGTTGGGGGCCGACGTACCGCAATTCGCGCACGTGCCGATGATTCTTGGTGCCGACGGGAAGAAGTTGTCCAAACGTCACGGTGCGACCGCCGTTGGCGACTATCGACACTTGGGCCTGCTGCCCGGCGCGATGCTCAACTTCCTGTCGTTGTTGGGCTGGTCTACTGGTGATGACACCGAAGTGATGACCCTTCCGCAATTGATCGGGAAGTTCGACACGCGCGGGCTTCAGAAAAAAGCAGCGATTTTCGACACCAAGAAGCTGGAGTGGATGAACGGTCAGCATCTGGCGCTCATTGCGCTTGATGACCTGGCACCCCTTGTTGCGCCGGCGCTGGTGAAGGCCGGTTACACAACCCGCGAGGCGCTCGACGCGCGACGCGTGTGGTATCACGGCCTGCTGGACCTTCTCCGAGTACGCTCACGCATCATCGATGACATCGTGCGCCAGGCTGCGCCGTATTTCCAGGATGCGGTGGAATACGATCCGGAGGCGGTGACCAAACAGTGGCGCGATCCCAGGTCCGCAGCGGAAATCCTGTCTGCGGCGCGCGAGCGACTGGCTGAATTGCCGGTGTGGGAGCCCGGTTCCATGGAAGAGGCACTGCGCACGCTCGCCGAGGAATTGGGTATTTCGGGCGGAAAGATCTTCCAGCCACTGCGTGTGGCCTTGGTGGGTCTTACCGTGAGCCCGGGAATTTTCGAGGTGCTGCAATACATCGGACGCGACCGATCGCTGGCGCGTCTCGACGCGGCGGTACGCTACCTCAAAACCGATATGCCGTAAGACTGTGCGGCCCGTCGCCCGTGGGGCGCCGATTTACCGATCGTTGTTTTTCGGCGGCTGCGGCACCGGGGCCGTTGGCGCGATCGACGCGCTGGGCGCCTTGAGTCGATCGCGTCGCTCTCGCTCGCGACGATCGCGCAATTCCGTGGCGAGCGTTCGGAAATCCAAATCGCCCAGCGTGCGATCGGACATGCGCAGAATGTCGGCGCGCGACTGTGACAATCGCTTTTCACGCTCGATACTGGTGTAGTTGCCCGACATTCCGGCCTGAGCATTCAGTGGCAGCAGCGCCAACAGCGCATTCGGGATGACAACCTTGCCCAGTCGAATACCGGCGTTGTCCCAACCCCATTTGTTGCCGTTCTTGTCTTTCGTGGTCCAATCGCCCGGCGCCCGGTCGTACTTGCCTTGCGCGCGGGCCAACGAATCCACCGAATCGCGCGCTGAAGTAATGGCGAAGCCAATAATGCTGTCCAGCCGCTCAACGCCATTGCGACCTGGCGCGACGCCGTTCCCAACGGGACCCTGCCACACCCGTTTGTCGCCGTATGCGGGCTTGATGCCCTTGAGATCAGGATCGATCTCGCCAACACCGTTACCGGTTCCGTCAGAGGCACCCCCGCTTCCAGTGTCCGCCCGCGCAACCACGACTGGCGTGCTTGGAGCACTGGCCGGCACGCCAACCACGGGGCTGGTGGGCGCGACCAGTTCGGTGCGTGGCCGAGTGACCGACTGAATTGGCGGTGTGGGTGTGGGATTGACCGGCGGGGCCGGGGTGACGACGTAGGCCACCCGTTCTTGCTTTTCTGTTGCCTTTCCAAACTTAAGAAAAGACGGCAGTCCGTGACCCAGCGTGAGCCACTGCGCCACGATAACCGCCAACACCAAGTGCACCAGCACTGACACTGCCAGCGCCCTTGGTGACCGCATGGGGCGCTCGGATCCCCCCTGTCGCGCCCGCGCGCTGATCGCACTCCGTTTCGACGCACCTTTCGGTGCATCGCTCGGCTCGCGTGGCGGCGAATCTGAGGCGGCGGACGGCTGGGTCATGGCGGCGAATTATACCCCGGTGACGGGCTCAAGTGCCTGCGATAACGGGATTCGACACGCGACTGAGCAACCCCGACGGGCCAAAGAGTTCGACCGTCACCACATCGCCCGGCGACATGCGTTTCGTTCCAGCGGGAGTACCAGTGGCCACGACGTCGCCCGCCTCGAGCGTGATGAACTGCGAAATGTAGGACAACAGCATCGGGATGGAGAACACCATATCGCTGGCCATCGCCCGTTGACACTCCACGCCGTTTAGTGTGGTGACGAGCGAAATGGAGGACAAATCGCCCGGTGCTGGCGCTCGATTTCCCAAGGGACAGAACGTATCCATGCCCTTGGCTCGTGCCCACTGCCCATCGCTCTTCTGCAGATCGCGTGCCGATACATCGTTCACGGCGACGATGTGCGACAGCGCCGCGCGCGCCTCGGATTCGTTGGCTCGACGCAGTCGTTCGCCCACCACCAGTCCAATCTCTCCCTCGAACTCAATGTGCGACGAAACCGTATGCAGCACGATCGCATCGCCCGACTTGATGACAGACGACGATGGCTTGAGAAAGAGCAGCGGTTCCTTGGGAACCACATTGCCCATTTCCTTGGCGTGGTCGGCATAGTTGCGACCCACGAAAACGAGTTGCATGAGGACTGAGTAGGAAGTAGGAAGTCAGAAGTCGGAAGTACTTGGAACTGAGTACTGAGTACTGAAACTGAGTACTGAGTACTGAAACTGAGTACGGAGTACTGAAGGGAGTAGGGAGTAGCGAAACGGAGTGGGCGCTACTTACTGGCCTCGTAGAACTTGCGCACTTCCACGCGACAGCGCGACCAGGGACCAGAAATTCGACGAGCGGGCGGCAATCCGCGCAGCAGTTCGCGCCCGTATCGCTTGGTTAACACGCGAGGATCGCTGAGCACTACCACTCCGCGGTCAGTTGCGGAGCGAATAAGCCGGCCGAATCCCTGCTTGAGTCGCAGCGAGGCGTTCGGCAGCATGAACTCGCCAAACGCATTGCCTCCACGCGCCTCAATCGCTTCGCACTGGGCGGCCACCATCGGTTCGCTCGGCACCCGGAAGGGCAGCTTGGCGATCAGCAGCCCTCGCAGCGCGTTGCCGGGCACATCAACGCCTTCCCAGAATGTGGCGGTGCCGAGCAGGACGGCTCGGCCGCTGTCACGAAATCGTTGCAGCAACACGTCTCTCGGCTCCTCGCCGTGCACCAGCAGCGGCCATCGCGCATCGTAACCGGCGTCACGCATCTGCGCGGCCATCTCACGCACATCGCGATGACTCGTGAACAGGGCGAACAGTCCACCGTCGCTGGCCACCACCAGGTCGCGCAGGTGATCACCCACCGCCGTGAAATGCGCCCGGGCATCTTCGTTGGGCGCCGGCAAATCGTTGGGTACCACCAGCAACGCCTGCGTGGGATAGTTGAAGGGTGACGGAAACACCAACGACGTTCGCGGCATGTCCAGCGTATCGATGCCCAGCCGTCGCTCGACAAACTCGAATCCGGTGTCAGTGGCGAGCGTGGCACTCGTCACGATGGTGCTCTCCACGCGCCCAAAGAGATCTTCGCGCAATACGGGCGCCAGATCGAGCGGCACGCAGTGCAACGCCAGATTGCGTTCTGGGCCGGGCCTGCCCGTGAGTTCGAGCCAGCGCACCACCGGGGCACCGGGCGGTGGTGTGCACAGCGCTCGCGCCAAGGCATCGCCAGCGCTGGCCAAACGACGTGAAACGCCACGCACTTCACCCAACAGCGGCGCCAGCTCCTCACTCTTCTTCTCGTCGGCTTCCAACCGCTCCCGAATGAGGCGCAAGCCGTCGCCGAGTGCGGCAATCTCGATCAGCAAGTCGG
>JANOKE010000502.1:0-4933 GCA_031419135.1 Gemmatimonadaceae bacterium | reverse complement strand
TGCCAGCAGCACCGTGATGATGCGGGTGACGCGGGCGAGACGGAACGGGTGTCCGTCGGATTCGTCAGGGTGTCGTGCCCGGGGCATGATGATCGCCGGAGCGGTCATGCGGCGATCCGCGTGAACGACTGCACCATCGAGAACACGCGATCCCAGGCGGCGAACACGGCATCGGGTGCGAAGCGTTCCACCGCGCGCTGCGCCTGCTGGCCTACGCGCGAACGCAGCGTGCTGTCGCTCATGAGCGTGGCAAGTGCGTCGGCGAGAGCCACTACATCGTCAACCGGGACGAGGCATCCGCTCCCGTGCTCGACCAACATGTCAGCAGGGCCCGAGTTGCAACGGCTGGCGACGCAGGCGCATCCCTGCGACATCGCTTCCAGCAGCGCATTGGGGAATCCCTCATACCGTGACGGCAGTGCGAAGATGGCCGATGACGCCAGCGCGCCGGCCGTATCAAGGGTGGTTCCGGGCATGGTGACACGCCCACCAAGGTCGAGCGCGTGAACCAGCGTCTGCAGCGACGGACGCTCAGGTCCCTCCCCGAAAATGGTCAGACGCCACGTTGGGAAATCACCCGCCAACCGCGCGAAGGACCGGATCAGTACATCGAAGCCCTTTTGCGACGTGAGACGGCCCAGCGCCACGATCTGCGGGTCGCGTGCTCCGGCCAGCGTGGTGGGCGTCGTGATCGGACGCAGCGGATTCGGAATGACGGCCACTCGCGTCGGCGACACGATGTCGTCTGCCCAGCGTCGCACGGCCTCGGTCTGCACCACCAGCGCCGACGCGGCAGGATACGTGAGTCGGCGAAGGAGATTCCAGGCGCGTCCGATGTTGTGATGGCGCGGATCATTCCGCTCCGATACGATGACCGGCGTGTCCATTCCGCGCGCCGCCATCAAGGTGAGCACTTTGGTGCGATCGGTGAAGCTCACGATCACGTCGGGACGCGTGCGGCGCAGGGCTGCGCCCAGCATTCGGGTGCGACGCATGTTGGCACGCATAGCGTCCGGGATACTCCGGCTTGGTGATGCGATATCCAACGCGCAACGTTCCACACCAGCGGGTACCGCGTAGAAATCCTGACGTCCGTCGTCGAGTGTCAACAGGGTGACGTCGTCACCGCGCGCTCGCCATCCGGCACACAGCGCCAGCATGACGCGCTCGGCGCCTCCAGCGCCCAGAGACGAGACTACGCCGCAGATGCGCATGACACCTCCGGCGAAACGGACGCGGAGAACCGTCGTGTACGTCGGGCCAGCGTATCGCGTTCCGCTGCCGACAGCAAACGGTGCGCCGCTACAGCGAGGAACACGCAGGACACGGCATAGACGCCAGCCTTGGAGAGAGCAATACCCACGACGCCGAGCCAACGCATGAACAGAAAATTCAGCGCAATGTTTACCGTGAGATTCACGGCCGCTCCGATGGTAAGCAGCCGATTCTGTTGGAGCGCTGAAATGAGCCGGACATACAGGATGCCCAGCAGGTGTACGGGTAACTGCAGGAGATACGCCGACTGCACGTTGGCGACTGTGGCAGTTTCCGCTGCGGTAAACGCGCCCCGTTGAAACAGCAAACGCACGATGGGATGTGAGGCGACGATCAGCAGCACGGTCACGGGTATCGTCACGCCCAGTATGACACCTGCGACGCGGCGTTCCAGCACCCGGATGGACTGCCAGTCTTCCTGCGCCACCAGTTCGGACAGGTGCGGAAGCAGGGTTGTGCTGAGGGCGATCGCGCCCACGCTCATCATCACGGCACTCAGTTTGGTACCAAAACCCAAAGCCGACACACTGCCGGGAGGCAGCCACGTAGCCATCGTCTGATCGACGAGCGTTGTGGCACTCATGAGTAGTGCGCCCGCGACTGCCGGGAGGTATTGTCCGCGCACGCGCGCGATGGCTGCTTGCGATGCCGGTGACAACGCGGTGGGGGTCCGCCAGGCGACAATTGGCAGACCGCGCGACCGCAAGGCCGCTGCGAAAATGACGCCTTGGACTATCGTACCTCCCATCAGCCCGATCACCAACGCTCGAGTGCCGAGCGATTGGCCGCCAAGCAACAACGCGAGCGCCATGCCCACGGGTTGCGCAATGGGTGCCATGGCGCTTGCCGCATACGCGCGCTCGGCCGCCAGCAATCCCGACCACGCGGCGCAAACACCTTGCAGCAACGTGTACGGTGCGAGCCAGAGCGCCAGCCGCGACAGCGACTCACGCGTTACTGGCGCGAGGTGATTTCCTGGCAGCGCGCCGTAAGCGAGTGAGACAACGCCAGCGACGATCGCCGCAACGGCGAGCCATCGATACGTGGACGCGAAGATCGCCCGGGCAAGCACTCGGGCGGCGACCGCGCCTTCTCGCTCGCGAACCGCGATAAAGGTTGGCGTCAACGCCGCTGGCAGGGTTCCCGCGGCCACGCTGATCATGAAGCTTGGTACCACGAGGGCGAGCAGGAAGGCGTCAAGCTCGGCGCCACTGCCGAAGCGCGATGCCACGAGACTGTCTTTGAGCAGCGCGACGAGCTTGGCGGTGGCGGTGAGACCACCCACCATGAACGCGGCACCCCAGAGCGACTGTCCACGAGACGTCCAGGAAGACGTCGGCCGTGCAACAGACGGCGCGGCTGAGCTCATGAAAGCCGCCAGGCCTGAAACATCAGTACCGGCCACAACGATGAGGCCCAGTTCCGCGCACCACGGCGATGCTCGTCCCACGCCGCAACAATGGGCGTTGGATCGAGCAAACCGTCGCGCCGAATCGCGTCGCCGGTAAGCAGATCGTCCGCCCAATTGCGAAGCGGGCCGCGAAGCCACTCGGCTACCGGAATACCGAAGCCGTGCTTCGGACGGTCCACCAACGCCCGCGGGACATAGCGATCAAGTACCCGCCGCAGGATTTGCTTGCCTTGCCCGGCGTGATGCCAATGATGGGCCGGCAGACGCCACGAGAACTCGGCAATGCGATGATCCAGCAACGGGGCGCGCGATTCGAGACTCGCTGCCATGGCAGCCCGATCAACCTTTACCAGAATGTCATCCGGCAGATAACTCACCTGATCGTGCAACATCATTTCGGCCAGCAGCCCACCCCGACGTCCGTCAAAGGGATTCATCAGCGCCGTCATCGGCTCCACTCCGTCGCGTACCACGCGCCCTGGCCGTCGCCACGCCGACACGAGATCGCGATAGAACTCCAGTGACGTCGGGGCATCGAACAACTCGGCCAGCTTGTGCAGGCGATCTCCGGTCACGCCACACGCATGAAGACCGGTGGGGCGCAGCGCCCGGTTCCATTGTTCCGGCGCGAAGGAAGCGACTACGCTCGACGCGGCCACGCGCATTGGGTGTGGCACGCGCGACAATCGGGACCACGCGCGCTGCGCAATCACATAGCGCTCGTAGCCGCCGAATAATTCATCGCCGCCGTCGCCGGAAAGCGAAACGGTGACATGCTCCCGGGCCAGTGCCGCCAGCAGCGTCGTGGGAATCTGCGACGCGTCGGCGAATGGCTCATTGTAAATCGACGGGAGGCGTGGAATGATGTCCAGCGCATCCTGTGCCGTGACGTACATCGACGTGTGATCGGTACCCAAGTGCTGTGCGACCGCTTCCGCATTGGGGGTTTCGTCGAATCCGGTTTCGCGAAAGCCGATGGAAAATGTGCGAACACGCCGCGAGCTGTCGGCCTGCATCATGGCCACTACGAGTGACGAGTCGATGCCACCGGACAGGAAAGCGCCCACGGGCACATCGGCCACCATCTGGTCGCGCACCACGGATCGCATCAACGCGTCAAGCGCATCGGTGCAGGCGTCTGGCGAATCGTCGAACGGGTGCTCGAGCCCGAACGAGGCGGCAGCGCGAGCGCTCCAATATGTGGTCGCGGTGCGCGACCCCCATGTCGGCGCATCGAACGTCACGATCTGTCCGGGCTCGACCTTTTCGACGCCCTGAAAAATCGCGTAGGGCGCCGGCACGTAGCCGTGACGCAGGAACAGCGACAGCGCGGCCGGGTCGATGCTCGCGCGGAACTCCGGGTGCTGGCGCAGGGCTTTCAGCTCCGAGGCAAACGCGATACCGGTGCCACAGCGCGCCAGGTAGAGCGGCTTCTCGCCGAAGCGGTCGCGCGCCAGTTGCAGCGTTCGCGTGTCGCGATCCCACAGCGCGATGGCGAACATGCCGGTACACCGCGACAGGGCCTCGCGCAGGCCGTGGCGCTCAACCAACGCCAGCAGGACTTCCGTATCGGAGTGTCCGCGAAAACGCACGCCGTCGGCAGTCAACGCGTCGCGCAGTGCGCGAAAATTATAGATCTCGCCGTTGAACGCGATCTGGAAGCGCTGTCCCGCCGACGCCATCGGTTGATGACCCAGGGGACTGAGGTCGACGATCGAAAGTCGGCGGTGCCCCAACGCGATGCCGGTGTCGGGATCGCACCAGGCGCCGGAATCGTCGGGACCGCGATGCACGATCGCGTCGGTCATGCCCCGAAGGGTCTGCACCGCCGTCGCGTCATCAAGCCGAGTTGACCAGAAGCCAGCAATCCCGCACATGTTTCGTGAACCGGAGGTAAACGGGACCGACGGGCGTGGGCACCGTCTGGGCCACCGCGTAATGACGATTTGCCCTGCGCTGTGATACAACGCGCTACGGAGTTGCACGGAGGGGCCTGAGGGGTGAGCAGGCGAAGGGGTGAGGGAAGAGCGGTGAGGAGCGAGGGCAGAGTCAAAACTCCACCCTCACCGCTCGCACCTCTACCCTCACCCCTGTACCTGCTCACCCCTCTTGTCCCTCAACCCTCAAGGCCCTCTCACCCCTCCGGCCCCCCTCCGGCCCCACACCCCACCAACCGCGCACCCACTATCGTCTCCCGATACACCAAAAAAGAAAGCCGGCCTCGCGCACGTCAACCCGGCGATAGAC
>JANOKE010000501.1:0-5738 GCA_031419135.1 Gemmatimonadaceae bacterium | reverse complement strand
ACCGCAGTGGCAGTACCCCAACCGCAGTGGCCCTACTGCAGTTATCATCCCAGCAATCGCATGGCGCGGCGCACGGCGCCGCGCGCCGCATCCACTTCGTCCGGCCGCACTGTCGCGCCGGGCACGGCGCTCTTCAGTCGTTGTTCGAGCCGCTTCCGCACCAGCGATCCCTTTACCATCAGTCCGCCGGCCAGTGCCACCGGAATCGCGGCGCGTTCATCCACGAAACTGCGACGCGCCAACGTGCGGATATGCAGCATCAGCTCCTCGACGCACAGACTGATCAACGCATTCGCGCGGAGGTCGCCGGTTGACGCCACCTGACAGATGACGGGTACGAGCGCCGCGAGTTGCGCCGGCGTGGCGCTGGCCGCCCACGGAATGAGCGCGTCGAGCGATTCGAGTTCAAGGGCGGTGAGTACCGCGCCGGACAATGCCGTGTCCGGTTCGCGCCCGTCCTGCGACGCCGTGACCACGCTGAGGGCTCGACGACCCAGCCACGCACCGCTTCCTTCGTCACCCACGTTGGGACCCCATCCACCGCACCGCTCGAATCGTCCGTCAGGTGCCCGCGCAAATGCGACGGAACCCGTACCGGCCACCAGCAACACCCCGGCGTCTTCGCCGAAGGCGTCGTCGAGGGCAATCATGGCGTCGGCCAGCACGGACACATCATCGGCGATGCGACGCGTCGCCAGCGCCGACCACAGGGCTTGCGCCGCCCGTTCCTGACCGGCACCGGCGACACCCACGACGCACACCGCCGGTCGCACGTCGGGGCGTTGCGCCGCGGCCAAGACCTCCCTGATCAAGGACTGAATGATATCGGCCGCAACAGATTCTTCGCCAGGAATCAGCGCCGTGGCCGGACCTTCCGCGCGAGCCACCACGGTGCCGTTGGCGTCGGCCAGCACAATGCGCGTGCGGGTACCGCCGCCATCAATGCCCACGACGAGCGGCGAAAGGTCGAGTGGTCCGGCGCTCATGCGCGGGTCTCCGGTAGGGGATGCGGTCCAGCGGGCGCTGGATGGGTGAACGACGAGAGCATTCCCGTGACGAACGTGATTGAGGTGCCAATCAACACGTACCACGGCCAGGCAATCGTTGCAACACCCCCCAAGGTTGGTCCGAGTTCTGGAAATGCCGTCACCAACTGCTTGGCGAACACGATGAACGCCATCGTGCCGATACCGACGCTCATGCCAAGGATGGCATCACGCTGCACCGCACGCGGCCAGAACAGGCCCAGAGAAAACCCCCCCAACAGTCCGCCGTACGTGAATGAGGCAATCGACAGGGCGATGACCACAACCGGTGTGCCCTGTTCCTTGAACATCAGCGCGCCGAGCGTGAGCACGATACCCCACGCAAGCGCGAACAACTTGCCGACCTTGAGTGTCCGGGGATCGTCCGCGCTTCGTCTGGTAAGCGGCAGATAGATGTCGTGCGTCGTTGCGGCCGCCAGTGCGTTGATGGTGCCCGAGTGAGTGCTCATGGTCGCCGCAACGATTGCCGCCACAATGAGCCCGATCAGTCCGTGCGGCATCCGCTCAATGATGAACGACGGAAAGATCTGGTCGGCCGCGGAAAATGGCTTCCCGCCGTACAGCACCCAGAGGCCCACGCCAACCATGAGAAACAGCGTGAACTGCACGAACACCACGATGCCACTGCCGATCAACGCGCGTTGCGCTTCGCGCAGTGAGCGGCTCGAGAGCAATCGTTGGACAATCAGTTGATCGGTACCGTGCGAGGCCATGGCCAGAAATGCCCCACCGATCACTCCAGCGAAAACCGTGTGCGGTCGGTCGAATCCCGTGTACCAGTCGATCGCTTGCAGTTTACCCCCGGCGCGCGCCTGGTCAACGATGCTGGACCAGCCGCCCGGGACGCTCTGACCGATAAGGACGATCGCCGACAAGCCGCCGATCACGTAGATGCTTGCTTGCACCAGTTCGGTCCACACCACCGCCTTCATGCCGCCGCGGTACGTGTACACCACAGTCAGCACACCCAGCACGATGATCGCCGTGGGCATGGCGTACTGCCTGGGCAACGCCGGGCCGATGATGAGCGCCACGGGAATGGCCGTGGCGAAGACGCGCACGGAGTCGGCCAGGGCGCGCGTGCACATGAACACGATCGACGTGAATCGACGCGTCAGCAGTCCGAAGCGCGTCTCCAGCAGCGCGTACGCCGTCACAAGCTGTCCCTGAAAGTACCGGGGGAGCAGCGTGTACGACACAACGATGCGGCCAATGATGTAGCCGACCACCACTTGCAGAAAACCAACGTTGCCCGTGTAGGCAAGCCCCGGAATACTGATGAACGTCAGGGCCGACGTTTCGCTGGCCACGATGGAGAACAGCACCGCCCACCAGGGAATGGCGCGTTCGGCCACGAAATATTCGTTGGCCGTTTTTTGCCCACGGCCGATCCACATTCCAAACGCGGTCGTTCCCACGAGGTACACCAGGAGTACCGTGAGATCAATCAAGTTGAATCGGCCGTTCATGCCGCGTCCCCACTACACGATGACATACGCCTCCATGGCGAAGTATTCCGCCAGTCCAAGTTGATCGAGTTCGGCGGACGTCGATTTGTTGCGCTGTTCGACGCGCTGCCAGAACTCGCGTTCGTCCTGACCGGGAAAGGGCATGGAGTCCTTCTGCGACTGGTGCTTGAAAATCGCCTGGATCTTGAGTGTCAACTCTTCCTGCGACATCGGACACAGCACGGTTGCTTCGGTGACGGGCCACTCCTGCCACGCCCCGCGATACAACCACACCTGCGGAGGCGCGGGAGACTCTGCCGATCCATCGTACACGTCCGCCAGTGCGGCATCGATGGCCTCCTTGCACATGCGATGCGTCCCGTGTGGATCGGACAGATCGCCGGCCACGAACACGATGTCCGGCGTCAGCGCACGCAGCAACTGCGCAACGATGGCCACGTCGACCGGACCGATCGGATCCTTGCGTACTTTGCCGGTCTGATAAAAAGGCAGGTTGAGAAACTGCGCGTTCTGACGACCGAGCCCCATGACTTCAATACCGCTCACCGCCTCCGCCTCGCGAATGAGACGCTTGATATCCTGCACGGCCGGAATGTCCACCGCACCGGCGGGCTTCGTATCCAGAAAGGCGCGCACCGTGGCGACCAGGCGACGCGTGGCGGTCGCGTCGCTCAGTTGTTGATGATCGAGTCGCTCCAGAAAATCGATGTACCGACGCACATCATGATCAAAGACGGCAATGTTGCCGCTCGTCATGTACGCCACGGTGATGTCATTGTCGTTTTCCACGAACTTGCGGAGGATGCCACCCATCGAGATGACATCGTCGTCCGGATGCGGCGAGAAGCAAATAACGCGTTGGCCGCGTGGCAGCTTGCTCTTGCCGCGGATCTTGGCACCGAGCGCATTGAAGACGATGCCGTTAACCGCGCCGGGCGTGCCGTGCCGCGACACGAGGGACGACAAGTGGTGTTCGGCGTAGTCCTGTTCCGTGAGCTTGAGAATGGCCTTGCCGGTGCGTTTGGCCAGCCAGGTGACCGCGCGCAGTTCCAGGGCATCATCCCACTCGATCTCGTCGAGCAGCCACGGCGTGGCAACGCGCGACAGATCGGCCGCTGCCGACTCATCAAGGAAAAACGTCGTGTTCGGGTGACGCTGCAGGAACGTCGCGGCCACAGCGCGATCGATCTCACCTTCGACGGCGCGTCGCACGATCCCTGACTTGTGCTCACCGGTCGCCAGGATCGCGATCTCGCGCGCTGCGAGGATCGTCGCAATCCCCATAGTGATCGCTTCGCGCGGCACGTTCGCTTCGCCGAAGAAATCCGCCGAAGCATCGCGACGCGTGACGCTGTCGAGGTGAACGAGCCGCGTGCGACTCGCCTCGCCGGAGCCCGGTTCATTGAAGCCGATGTGCCCGGTCTTGCCGATACCGAGCAGTTGAAAATCGATGCCACCCGCGGCGACGATCGCGGCCTCGTACGCGCGGCAGGCGTTGTCCAGATGCTCACGCGCCCACGTCCCATCAGGGATGTGCACGTTATTCGCGTCGATGTCCACCTGAGAGAACAGGTTCTCCCACATGAATCGGTGATACGCGTGGATACTGTCACGGGACATCGGCCAGTACTCGTCCAGGTTGAACGAGACAACATCGCGGAAACTCAACCCCTCATCGCGATGCAGGCGAATGAGTTCGCGGTACACGCCAATCGGCGTCGACCCGGTTGCCAGGCCGAGCACCACACGTCGGCCCTCGGCGGCGCGAGCACGAATCAGCGTCGCGATGCGACCGGCGACCTCGCGCGCCAGATCGTCATGCGACGCGACGACCACCGTGCGGATGCGTTCGCGCGACGTGCGGTGCGAGCCGCCGGACGAATAATGAGAAAAAGACATACGGGGGAATGTGCACAGGCCCACGCCGTCAGACGAGGGCGCGGGCCTGTGAATCTGTGTGATGCTCTCGACCCAGAAAGCGCGTCCGGTATGCGGGCGATGGCCTCAGGCCACCGCCGACCCCTAGGCGGAGAATGAACTCCCGCAGCCGCAGCCGCCGGTGGAGTTCGGGTTCTTGAAGGTGAAGCCAGATCCCTGCATGGACGTGACGTAGTCGATCACCGTCCCAGAGAGATACTGCGCGGAGAACGGATCCACGAACACGTTGAAACCGTCGTTTCCGACCACGAGATCGTCATCACCCACCTTGTCTTCGATCACGAGTCCGTACTTGAAACCGCTGCATCCACCGGGCATCACCGACACGCGAAGACCACCCTGTTCGGCCGTGACCCCTTCGGCCTCCATGAACTTGCGAACTTCGACGGCGGCCACCGGCGTGATCACGACCATCACCTCAGGTTGCTGCATCGTGCTCATTGCGTCTCTCCGAATCGACCGCCCGCGGCGTAACCGCTGGCCGGTCTGTGTGCGCGCCGGATCGGCAGGCTCGCCGCAATGCGCGGTGAGTCACCAACCTGGTCGCGAATGTCCTGTGGGAAAATAACGAGTGGATCGCTCCCCTTCAAGAAACCCCACGGCTGAAGTTAGTTCCGCCGGCTTGTAGCGGTCCAGGCGCCGATCACGGCATCCGTCAACCCGCTCCGCACGGTCCCGATTTTCCGATTTTCCCGCGTTGGATTCACGCGGTTGGTGAGCAACAGCACGAAGATCCCCTGTTGGGGATCCATCCACAGCGATGTGCCCGTGAAGCCGGTGTGCCCGAAGGCCGCATCGGACATCAGTCCACCAGCGGAGTTGCCTCCAGTGGGCGTTTCCCATCCCAGTGCCCGACGCGACACGTTCAGATTCTGTACGTGGGTGAATGTGGCGATCGTGGTGGAGTCGAGAACCCGCTTCCCGTCGAGCGTGCCCGATCCAAGGTACATGCGGGCGAAGCGCGCCAGATCCCGTCCACTGGAAAACAGCCCCGCGTGACCGGAGACACCGCCCAGCATCGCGGCGTTCTCATCATGCACTTCGCCTCGGAGATGACGTTGCCGCCAGGGATCCTGTTCGGTGGGAGCGATGCGCGACAGCCAGGCGGCTGGCGGCAAGTACCGCGTGTCCGACATGCCAAGGGGGCCGAAGACATGGGCGGCGTCATACTGTGCCAACGGTTCTCCACTGACCCGCTCGACGACCTGGCCAAGAAGGATGAAGCCGATGTCGCTGTAGACGAACCGAATGCCGGGCAGCGTATCCGGTTCCGTGGCCAGCAGCT
>JANOKE010000500.1:0-4568 GCA_031419135.1 Gemmatimonadaceae bacterium | reverse complement strand
CGCCGCTTCCAGGCCCGCGGGCCCCGCGCCCACCACGAGAATGCGCGCGTTTGAACTCTTGGCCGCGATGCGTTCAGGGTGCCACCCCTTGCGCCACTCTTCACCCATTGACGGGTTTTGCGTGCAGCGAATCGGTGTCATGGTCATATCGCCGGTCACACAGATGTTGCACCCGATGCATTCGCGAATGTCGTCAATGCGTCCTTCCTTGATCTTTTTCGGCAGGAAAGGATCGGCAATACTGGGCCGAGCGGCGCCTATCATGTCCATCACGCCTCGGCGGATTTGGTCCACCATGGTGTCGGGTGACGTGAAGCGACCCACGCCAACCACTGGCTTGGTGGTGTAGCGTTTCACCCAATGTGTAAAGGGTTCCTGATGACCCTCTTTGGCGAAGCGGGATGGAATGGAATCGTTGTACCATGCGGCCACGTTCACATCCCACAGGTCGGGCAGTTCGCCCAGCATATGAACGACTTCCTGTGCTTCGTTCACCGTGACGCCGTTGTCGCCCAGCAGTTCCTCAACAGCAAAGCGCACCACCACGCCGCAGGTGTCGCCCACGGCGTCTTTGGTGTCTTCGATGATCTCGCGGAAAAGGCGCACGCGATTTTCCAGCGAGCCGCCGTACTCGTCGGTGCGCTGATTGCGGCGACGCTGCAGGAAGTGCATGGCGAGACTCAAGTCGTGTCCTGCATACACATAAATGAGATCAAATCCGGCCGTGCGTCCGCGAATAGCGGCCTCGCGGTGCCAGCGTCGATATTCACGGATGTCGTGCCGGGTCATGGCCCGCGCCTGATGCGGATAGCCGTACTTGAGTGGCTGATGCGACGGTGCCAGCGCCACTTCGCGCGAGTACAGATTGGACGATGTGGGACCATTGTGTGTGAGTTCAACGGCCGCCAGCGCGCCATGCGCGTGCACCCGGTCGCACATGAGCGCCAACGCCGGGATATCGGCATCGTCCCACAAGCGCGCTTCTACATACGGCGTGACATCACCACTGGGGTGAATCTCGCATTCCTCGGTAGATACCACAGCCCAGCCGCCTTCGGCCTTCACTTCGCGCATCGCGGCGTGCGCGGCCGGCATCTGATGGCCCATACCGTTGCAATGCGGCACCTGAAAGAAGCGATTGCGTGCAGTGACCGGCCCGATTTGCACGGGTTCGAACAGGATGTCGTAGCGGGGGTCGCGCGGCATGGGGGGGCATTCGGGCAGAGAGTTGCGGTTCGAAAGCTTTGGGATTTTACCGCAGGGTACGCAGGGGGCGCAGGGGACTGCTTCAAACAATCTTACAACGTGCGACCTTGGAGCCCGAGCGGAATCGTCGGCGCTCAGTGAGCCGCCGTCCCCTGCGTACCCTGCGTACCCTGCGGTAAACTCTGTAGCGCCTCCGCCATGCTCACCTCCAGCATCGTCATCGCCTCATCCACATCGGCTCGCGTGATGAGCAGCGGCGGCATGAAGCGCACGGTACTCGCGCCGCACGACAACAGGATCAACCCGTTGTGGTACGCGCGGGTAACCAAGTCATTGCAAAGCGTGCGGGCTGGCGTTTTGTTGCCGCTGCCGATGATGAGCTCCATGCCAATCATCAATCCATGTCCACGCACCGCGCCAATCTGCGGGCAGCGGGATTGCCACTCGCACAGGCGCTGCATGAAGTACTCGCCTACTACGGCCGCGTTGGCCATGTATCCGCCTTCCACCAGGTCGAGGGTGGCCAATGCGGCCGCGCAACATACGGGATTGCCGCCAAACGTGTTACCATGCGCGCCGCGCTTCCATTGCTCCATCCACTGTTTCTTCGCGACTACCAGCCCAATCGGCATGCCGCTGGCAAGGCCCTTGGCCAGGCACATGATGTCGGGTACCACGCCCGTGTGGTGCGCGGCAAACATCTTGCCCGTACGACCAATGCCCGATTGCACTTCGTCGAAGATGAGCATAATGCCATGGCGGTCGCAGAGTGCGCGCAGTCCTTCAAGAAATCCCGCAGGAGGCACCACGTAGCCGCCTTCGCCCTGGATTGGCTCGATAAGGATTCCCGCTACTTCACTGGCCGGTACGTTGTGCGTAAAGAGCACGTGCTCGATGTAGTCGAGTACCGCCTTCCCCTGATCGTCGCCGATAAAGAGCGGTCGATAGTTGTTGGGGTAGGGCACATGCGTGACGCCGGGCATTGTGGGGAAGAAGCCCGACTGCTGCGTGTACTTGCTGGACGTGAACGACAATGACCCCATGGTGCGGCCGTGGAAGCCGCCCAGAAAGCCGATAAACCGGCTTCGACCAGTCACGTAGCGCGCCAGCTTGAGCGCTCCTTCCACCGACTCGGTGCCGCTTTGGCACATGAAGCTCATCACCGCTTCGTCGCCCATTGGCTTGAGGTCGCGAATGCGCTCCCCAAGCCGGATCTGGCCTTCATGCCAGTAATCGCTTGATATATGAAGGAATCCCTGAGCCGCTTCGCAGATGGCGGCAACCACTTTTGGATGCGAGTGCCCTGTGCTGCACACGGCGATACCGGCAGCGAAATCGAGGAAGCGATTGCCATCCACGTCCCACACTTCGGCACCCTTGCCGTGCGACATCACGAACGGATAGTCGCGCGGATACGACGGCGAGACGACCTCGGCGTCGCGGGCGATGAGGGCGAGAGCTTTGGGGCCGGGAAGGGAAGGAGACATAGTAGGAAGTAGGAAGTCGAAAGTCGGAAGTACTGGGAGCAGAGTAGGAAGTACTGGGAGCAGAGTAGGAAGTAGAACTATTGCGGGAGGGTGATGCGTACACGGTGTGCGTGCGCGTCGCGGGTACGGGTGTGTAGTGCGCGAAGGACGGACAGGTCGGCTTCGGATGGCGGGGGGACGGTGGTGATTGTGGCGGCAGCGCGTAGTGGCCAGCCGCAGGCAGTGCGCACGGCATCTACTGTGACGCCGTCGAATACGGCGGTCAATGTGAGTTCGCGCGTTGCGGTGTCGGGCTCGAACACGCCGAGATCCGTGATCAGAGCGCTGGGGCGAGAGGCGCTGGTGCGGAAATCAAGCCGCTCCACGAACGACTTCTTCGACTGCTTCATAACAACCAACACCTCACGTGCATGCATGGCAATCTCCGGCGCACCGCCGGAACCAGGAAGCCGAACGGTGGGATGATCGTATGCACCAATCACTGTGCTGTTCAGGTTGCCATAGCGATCGATCTGCGCCGCGCCAAGGAATCCCACGTCTACACGACCGCGTTGCAGGTAGTGCGTGAAAATCTCCGGCAGCGGAATCACCGTGCGTGCCGTGTCGGCCAGTTCCCCGTCGCCAATCGAAAGAGGCAGCACCGTGGGGCGTGTGCCCACCGTACCCGATTCGTAGATCAGCACAAGATCGGGAGCGTGGGTGAGTCGTGCCAGGTTGCAAGCGGCGCTGGGAAGTCCGATGCCCACAAAACACACGGCGCCGTTGCGAAGTCGCCGCGAGGCGGCGACGGTCATCATTTCATCGGGCGTGTAGTCGGTCGGTGTCATTCCGCCGCTCCGACGCTGCGCAGGAAGGCCGCGTGGTTTGTGGTCCCCAGTACGTGTCGCTCCATCCAACGCAGGAAGCCTTCACGCGAGCGGGCAATGTCGTCCCACGCCAGATAGAAGGCATTGTCGCGTGCATAGTGACCGTGCGCATACGATGGATAGGCTCCACCGGGTACTTCAGCAATCGCCGCAATCTGCCAGTGCGGAATCACAAATGCGTTCATCGCCGCGTCAAGCTGGTTTACCACCTGTTCCACAGTGATCACAAGCGTACGCGCCGCCATCGCCGCCTCGCGGCTGGCACCAACAATGCCGCGAAGCAGCACGTTCCCTTCCCGATCGGCCTGCTGGGCGTGCAACACGGTGACGTCGGGTGTGATGGCTGGGAGCGCCGTAAGGGCCTCGCCCGTGAAGGGACAGGTGATGGTCGCGATGTGCGTTGCATTCGCGGCCGGCAAGTCGGTATCGGTATACCCTCTGAGAATGCCAAACGGCAACCCGCTCGCGCCAGCCGAATAGCGCACCGCCATTCCGGCGTGACTGTGTTCATCGATGCTGATGACATGCGGCCAGTGCTTCTCGATAGCGTCGCGCAGGCGGTGCAGCGACCCCACGCCAGGGTTGCCGCCCCAGGAAAATATGAGCGACGTCGCGCACCCCATGCCGATCATCTGGTCGTAGATGAGATCTGGTGTCATGCGCACCAGCGTGAGTTGGCGACGCTGCTGCCGAATGAGTTCGTGCCCTGCAGCGAACGGAATTAGGTGCGTGAACCCCTCCATGGCCACCGTCATCCCATCGTGCACGTGCAGTGCCATCGCGTCGCGCAGCGACAGGAACGCGGTCATGCTGTGCCCGAACGACTCGGGAAGTGCACTTCGAGCAATCGGTCGAGCAATGCCAGCGCGTGAGCGAGGTCGTGCTCAGTGATCACCAGTGGTGGGGCGAGCAACAGCAGATTTCCGCGCGAGGCAAACGATACGCCGGCAGCAAGCCCATCGCGAACGAGGGCCGCCAGCGGTGCGGGCGTGTCGGGCCACGGCGCAAG
>JANOKE010000499.1:0-1957 GCA_031419135.1 Gemmatimonadaceae bacterium | reverse complement strand
GCCCAAGCGAACTATTTTCCGGACAACTCCAACCACGCTCACATGCGACTTCCCTTGACGTTTCTCGCGCTCGCCTGCAGTGCATCAGCGCTCGCTGCACAACAAGCCTCGCTGGTGTACCGATTGGGCAAGGACACGCTGGCCATCGAGCAATATACGCGCACCGCAACCGCCATAACTGGCGAGATGGTGCAACGCTCGGGTGGCGCGGTGGTGCGCATCCAGTACAGCATGATGCTCGCCAGTAATGGTCGTCCAGCCGCCGCCAGCGTCAAGCGCATGCTGGCCGACGGTTCGCTGGCACCCAATGCACCCAGCGAAACCCGATTCACCGTGCGTGCCGACTCGGTGGTTCGCGAAGTCGTTTTCGCCGACAGCACGCAGCGGCGCGCGTTCGCGGCTCGGCAGGCGCTGATCAACTTTCCGGTGTTTGTCTACGGCCCCACCGAACTGCTGGCTGGCATCAAGAAGTCGGGCGGCGCGGTGGATTCGATTCCTGCGCTTGGCGCGACGGGCAATCTGGGCTTCACCGGATTCACGCTGACCGGTGGTGACACGGTGCGACTGCGTGGTGGCGCGTACGCCATGGCGCTGCGATTCGACGCCAGCAGCCGACTCCTGTCGCTGGATGGATCGCTGACCACCAACAAGGCGCTGGCGACGCGCGGCAACGGCGGTCTGGATCTCGCCGCGATCGCGAAATCGATGAAGCCCACCGGCGTGTTGTCGTCGCGCGAGGACGTGCGCGCGGCGTTCGGTCCTGGCGGCATGGTGGTGATCGACTATGGTCGTCCGCAGGTGCGCGAGCGCTCGGTGTGGGGCGGTACGCTGGTGCCGTTCGATTCTGTGTGGCGCGCCGGGGCCAACGATGCCACGCACCTGTTCACCACGCGCGCGCTCACGATGGGCACGTTGACCGTACCGCCGGGGATGTACACCCTGTGGGTGCAACACACCCGAAGCGGCACATTCCTGCTGGTGAACAAACAGACGGGCCAGTGGGGCACGCAGTACGACGCGTCGCAGGACATGGGCCGCGTGCCCATGACCATGGCGCCAACGCTGAGTCACGTGGAGGAGTTGACGATTGCGGTGCGCGCCACGGGAGCCAATCGCGGGGCGATCGAGCTGGCGTGGGGACCGAGCATGATGTCGGTGCCGTTTACCGTCTCGGTGGCGCGGTAGTTTCGCTGCGTCACGGCGAGATCGTGGGCATTGAACCGCAAAGGTCGCGAATTACGCGAAGCACAGCATTCACATTCAGAAGGAGCATTACATGGTAACGTTTCGTGGATCACTGGTGGCTGCGCTGATGCTTGGAGCGGCGCTGGTTCCTGTCGGCGCCTTCGCGCAGCCGCCCGCCGCCGCAAAACCTGCCGATCCGAACGCCAGTATCACGGCGATGCGCAGCAACTGGCAACAGACCATCGCCTACATTACTACGGCTGCCGACGAGTTGTCCGACGCCGACTACGGCTTTCGACCCGTGGCCACCGTGCGGACCTTCGGTGAGTTGATTGGTCATGTGGCCGGCACGCAGAACTTGATTTGTGCCGCGGTGCTGGGCGATCCGCAGCCGCCGGAAGACGCCGTGGAGAAGGCTGCGAAAACGAAGGCCGCATTGGTCAAAGCGCTTAAGGAGTCGACGGTGTATTGTGCCAAGGCATACGCCATTCCAGCGGCCACCGGCGGAGCCGCCATTCAGCTGTTCGGCGACGCGTCCACGCGATTCGGCGCGTTGGCGCTCAACCTGATGCATGATGGTGAACACTACGGCAACATCGTCACCTACATGCGCATCAAGGGGTTGGTGCCGCCGTCCAGTCGCCGTTAACGGCCCGCGTTCTCTCGCTTTTTTGCGGTTGAATTGGTTTGGATTTTTTCTACCGCGGAGTTCGCAGGGTTCGCGGAGGTGCAGCGCGTCAGTGCGCTTCGCGTTTGGCGTACTGACGACCCA
>JANOKE010000498.1:0-2669 GCA_031419135.1 Gemmatimonadaceae bacterium | reverse complement strand
CGCTACGGATAGGTAGCTGACTCGTCGGCATGAAAACTCCCTGTAAGGCAGCGATAAAGAATAACATTTACAAATAGTGTTGAGGCCACTACCGTACCGACGTGACCGATGAACGTGCACTCAGAGCGCAAGTGGCGGGCTTGTGGCCGCATCTGGATGAGCGCGCGCGGCGCCTGTTCGCGGCGAGCGCGGCGTGACGATGGGGGCACGGCGGGGTGTCGATGGTGAGCCGGGCCTGTGGGTTGTCGCGCGTCACCATTACCAAGGGACTGCGGGAACTCGACGACGCGCCGCTGTCGGGCGGTCGGGTCCGACGCGTGGGAGGTGGCCGCGCGATGTTGGAGGTGAGCGATCCGACGCTCCCCGATCGCCTCGAGGTCTTGTTGGATCCGGCGACGCGCGGCGATCCGGAGTCCCCGCTCCGCTGGACCAACAAGAGCACGCGTGCGCTCGCGGCCGAGTTGACGGGCGAGGGGCATCCCGGGGGGCATCCCGTCAGCTCCGTCACGGTCGCGGAGATCATGCGATCCATGGGCTACAGCCTGCAGGGAAATCGGAAGACGGAGGAAGGCGACGATCATCCGGATCGGGACGCGAGTTCCGGTTCATCAACGCGGAGGTGCGGAAAGCGCTATGCGACCAAGCGGCCGGTCATTTCTGTCGATACGAAGAAGAAGGAGTTGCTCGGCACCTATGAGAATGCGGGGCGGCAATGGCGCGCGGCGAAGACGCCGCATCGTGTCCAGGTCTATTCGAGTCAGGTGGTGAATGCTGTGGTGTTGCCGCTACACATCGTTGCGTTACAAGTGTTGGCCTGCGATGCAGCTGTTGTTGGAGAAGCGCGATTGGGCTTCTGGTCGCGCACGGCCGGGTGGGGAAGCGTTGGCTTGGTCCTCGCCTGCGTTGCGGCGCTTGCGTGGAGTTGGCAGGGCTGAGGCTGCTTGGGAGTGAAGCAGGGCCTCTGGACACGCTACTTTGGCCGAGATAATATCCACCCGAAACCTCGAACTGCCGTTCTACCTCTCTCAGGAATTGTTTTATGAAATCCACTTCTGTGCGCAGCGCGATTGCCATGCTTGCCGCATGCGCAAGTATCGCAACCCCCACGGTGAGCGCGCAAACCATCCGTAACAACATTGGATTTACCAGCAACACGCTCGCCGCCAACGACGACGGGTCCACCGGTCTTGTCTCAACGGGTTTCAACTTCAACTTCTTCGGTTTGACGGGCAACAGCTTGTACGTGAATAACAACGGCAATGTCACGTTCAGCAATCCACTCGGTACGTTTACGCCATTCGGCTTGCTGGCCGCCAGCACGTCGATCATCGCGCCATATTTTGCCGACGTGGATACACGTGGCATTGGGAGCGGGCTCACGCAGTACGGCATCAGCGGGGTTGGCGGGCGTAACGCCTTCGGCGTGAACTGGCTTGGCGTTGGCTACTTTGGCAGCCGCACCGACAAACTGAACAGTTTCCAGCTGGTTATGATCGATAGGAGCGACATTTTTCTGGGCGACTTTGATTTCGAGTTCAACTACGGCGCGATGCTGTGGGAAACGGGAGAGGCCAGCGGCGGAGTGAACGGCTTGGGTGGAAACTGTGCGCGGGCCGGGTACTCCAACGGCACGAACGCGAGCTTTGAGATTGCCGGTTCCGGTGTGTGCGGCGCCCTCATTAACGGCGGCCAGAACCAACTTCGGAACGCGAGCAACGTTGGCGTGCCGGGGCGCCAGCTGTTCCAGGTGCGCAACGGTATCGTACTCCCACCCGTCAGTAGCGTACCGGAGCCTTCCACCTACGCCATGCTTGCGGTCGGGCTGGCCGCCATGGCGGTCGTGGCCCGTCGGCGTCGGCAAACGGCGGCGACGTTTCGTAACCAAACCGTTGCGTAATGGTCGAACGGTGAACGTGGTATCGTGACGCAGGCGTAGGAACTCGCCAAGGGCCCGGAGTGTGCAGCGCGCACCCGGGCCCTTGGTGTAGGACCTGATTGAATGAACGCACCGCGCACCGCCACGAAACTCACCCCGGCTTCGGTTCGCCGCGACCAGGCAAGTCCCAACGGTTCCCATCGCAATTCCAGAAACACCGCGATCGCGCCGTACGGTTCAACACGTGGCGGCGTTATAAGTACGACGCCTCTGAATGCTGCCGGTACCGGCCGCGATCACCGGCCTGCTCCCGCTTCTTGCTCACGAGACATCCTTCCGCTTCGCCGATTGCGCGAACGCACACCGTGCGACTGGCGGATGTCCTATCGGCGTGTCCACGACGAGATTGCGACCGTACGCCTGACCCCAAACGCGTTTCACGGCGCATGGAACTACGCTATCCATCCATGGTCGTAATGTGAATGTTATTGTTTACCGCTACCTAAGGGCCTGTGATTAAATAACTGACTCATTATTTCCTGACACGTGGATGCAGGGTGTAGTTCCACTCGCCATGAAACACGTGCGGGGTGAGCTGCAATTGGGCCATCTGGTCGTCGGAGATCTTGACGGCGTTCGGATAGTGACCGGCGTCGAGTTCGGAGCGAACGCGGAGGCCCGCGTCGGTCGTGGTCTCACCAATGAGCGTGACCATGGTCGCGAGATCCACGAGGGGCTTGCCCCGCCAGTTCATTGCGATGTGCGAGAACAGCCGGTGTTCGATCGTGTTCCA
>JANOKE010000497.1:0-9120 GCA_031419135.1 Gemmatimonadaceae bacterium | reverse complement strand
CGATCCATTGACGCCGTCACGCGTGAGGCGAAGCGGTTGACCGGTCTCCCGCGCGAGGATCCAGATGTCCGACCGCCCATTCTCGGTGCGCTCGATGACGACGCGGTCGCCGCGCGGCGATAGACGAGGATGCTCATAGCGTCCCGGCGCGAAGTTCAGAGCCTGCTCACGACCTTTCAGGTCGACGATCACCGGTCGCGTGTTGGCATCGCCCTCGAGATAGGCGAGCACCCCGCTCCGAGACACGCTGTAGAACGCCGCGCTGTTCGAGGGGACCGCCAGGCCCTCGAGCACGACGATGGGCTTGCCGCGAAGCTCCATCGTGCGAAGGTCGAAGGCGGTGGCGAGTATGGTGCCGTCGGTCTGCGAGACGAGGATGTGGCCGCTCGGGACGTACCGCGGATTCAGACCTTGGAGATCGAGCGACGTTATTGCCCCATCCCGGATTCGCACCACCTGCACGCGCGCGTCGTTCGCCCACCCGTTCTGTTTGAGTGCGTTGAACAGCACCGCCTCGCCGCCGGGAAGCACATGCGGCCACGCGTGAACGCGCCCCCTTGCCGAATCGGCAATGGTGAGCCGTGTGACTCGCTGTCCGCTGCGGTCCGTGCGCCACAGCGAACTGCCTCGCCCGAAGACGATGACGTCGTTGTCGCCCCAGCTCGCTCGTCCGACGTCGTCAGTGACACGAATCGGTGCACCAGTGGGCAGCGGCAACGCGATCAATTGACGACCGACATTCGAGATTGCCAGGGTATGGCCGTCCGGGGTGTACGTGACAGTCGCCGGGTTGTCGCTCCCCGGGACTTCGCTCACCGTCATCTCATCGAGTCGTCTCCGAAACAACACATTTCCGGTTCGCCCACGCCCCCCGTAGACGATCTCCGAGCCGTCCGGCGAAACGACGATCGTTTGTTGTCCGAAGGCCACGACGGCCTGAGAATCAGGCAAATCGAGTGTGAAGCGGGCACTCGGCGTCTGCGTCGTGGGCGGAGGCCGCAGCCATGACCACACGGCGATGGTTGACGCGATCACGGCAATCGCCGTCACGGCCGCGAAGGCGCTCGGCGGGACGCCGCGGCGTACACGCGCTTGCGGCAATCCAGCGCTCGTCTGATCAACCGAGAACAAGGGATTGACCAGCGCTTCGCCGAACGCCTTCGCGCTATCGAACCGGTCGGCGGGGAGTTTCTCCAGCGCCTTTGCCAGCGCGGCCGCGACGTTCTGCGGCACGCTCTTCCGCAAGTGCGTCACCGGCGCTGCCTGCTCCGTAAGGATCTTCATGATGACTTGCTGCGCGGCGCCGCCGATGTGTGGCGGTTGTCCCGCGAGCATTTCGTACAACACGCTCGCGAGGGAATAGATGTCGGAGCGGCCGCTGATCTCCTTCTCGGCGGTCGCTTGTTCCGGCGACATGTAGTGCGGTGTGCCGAGCGAGAGGCCGGTTTCTGTCATCCGCCCACCGGCGGCGGCGCTCACCGCGAGCGCGATGCCGAAGTCCATCACCATCGCGCGGCCATCGTGCAGAAGAATGTTCTCCGGCTTGATGTCGCGATGGATGACACCGTGGCGATGCGCGTAGTCCAGCGCGTCGGCGATCTCGCGCGCGATGCGGAGCGCCTCATCTACGCCACACTGCGTTTCGCGGTTCAGCTTCTCGCGAATCGTCTCGCCCTGGATGTAGGGCATGACGTAGAAGAGAAATCCATCCGCGGTGCCCGAGTCGAACAGCGGGAGAATATGTGGATGTTGCAGGGACGCCGTCGTCTTGATCTCGACCACGAAGCGCTCGCCACCGAGCACCGCGGCGAGCTCCGGCTTGAGCACCTTGATGGCGACCTTGCGGTCGTGGCGTGCGTCGTGCGCGAGGTACACGGTCGCCATGCCACCGGCGCCGAGCTCGCGCTCGATGCGGTAGCGGTCTCCCAACGCGAACGTGAGACGCTCGGTAACGGCTGTCACGGCTTCCGGTTTCCTATCGCGGGCCGGGCCGTGAGGACGAGCAGCGTGCGTCGGTCAGGGCGATGCATCGGAGTACCCGGTGGGGGACGGCACAAGGTACGGCTCGGTTCGGTCAGGCACCAGCCGGACGTTCCCGAGGAATTCGACCAGGCCGATTCCACGACCCGCACCCGACGACGTAGTCGTGCCAAACGCTGGATTCGGGGCGACCCCGGAGGTTACTTCTTTCGGCATACCCTCGCATGAGGCGCTGCTCAATGGAACAGAAGACCGAGCCCCGCACAGCCGTGACTGTGCGCCCGGCGGACGACGAAGTCGACATGTTCGGCATCACGCACCCGGGACTCAAGCGTCCGGAGAACCAGGACCACTTCCTGCTGGCGACGGTGCATCCCCAGGTCGTCATCCACGGGTCGAGTCTTGGAGGTGACGCCGAACTTCCGCTTCGGGGGAGTCGTCTGGGCACCGTTTTGCTGGTAGCCGATGGTGTCGGCGGTTCGACCGATGGTGCCGCCGCCGCGCAACTCGCGACCGAGAGCGTCACGCAGTATGTCGCGTCGAGCCTGCGCTGCTATCACGAGATCGGCGCCGGACAGAAGCCCGAGTTCCTCACCGCGTTGCGCGAAGCAGCGCTGCGCGCGCATGACGCCGTGCGCGCAGAGGCGGCCACGCGCCCGGGAAAGGCCAGCCTGGCGACGACGTTGACACTCGGTATCGGCGTGTGGCCCTGGCTGTATGTGGTGCAGGTGGGAGATAGTCGCGCGTACATCTACACCAAGGGGCGACTGGTTCAGATCACGCGCGATCAGACCATGGCGCAAGCGCTCCTTGACATGGGCGCGATCAAAGCAGAGGTCGCGGCGAAGTCGCCGCTCAAGCACGTACTCAGCAGCGCGATCGGCGCCGACGACGCGTCGCCGGTCGTGTCACGCGTCGATGTGACGGAGCGCGGATGCATTTTGATCTTCTGCACGGACGGGCTGACCAAGCACGTCGCGGACCATGAGATCGAAGCGTTGTGCGGACAGGTGCAGTCGGCCGAGCAACTGACGCGGCAGCTGCTTGAGCTGGCGCTGGAGCGCGGAGGTTCGGACAACATCACCATCATCATTGCCCGCGCGCCGCAGAAGGGCCGCGCTGGTGGCGTCGACGCGTGATGCCTTCGATCCGTTTCGTCAGCCTGCCGGGCCTGCCGATGTCCTTTGTCGCGCGCACCACGCCGTGCAACCCCACCGCGTAACCGCCAACCACCAGGTACCGAGCGCGTTCCGCATTCAGCAGAGCACACACTGACGCACGACGGCCCATCAGGTGCCGGCTCACTTAGTTGATAGGTATTATTAACTAATCCATTCAACCATATGATTCACGCGGTTCGTAAGAGTGCTGTAACGTCGCGACGGCTGCCCTCTGCGACCCCTGCGTCCCCTGCGGTGAAATTTTCTGTCTTGATGCCACACGTTTGCGATGCGTCGTCTTATCGCAGCCGCGCACCCGGCTCGCCTCCAATGGCGTCGCCAACCGCATTGCATGCCAGCACCGTCACAAAAATCATCACCCCCGGAAAAACCGCCAACCACGGTTCACTGGTCATCGTGGTTTGCGCCTGGTACAGCATGTTGCCCCAGCTGGCCGTGGGCGGCTGCACCCCAACACCGAAAAAACTCAGCGCGCTTTCCAACAGAATGCCGCGACCCACCGCCAGCGTTGTCGCGACCGCGAGCACCGGAAGCACACCGGGCAGCACGTGCCCGATCACCACACGCAATGGTGACGCCCCCACCGCGCGCGCCGCCGTCACAAAATCGCGCTGGGCCAGCGACTGCACCGACGCGCGCACCACCCGCGCCGTCTCCATCCACCCGACCAACCCCACCAGCACGACCAGCAGCAACACACTCGGTCGCGCGAACGCGGCTGTGATCATCAGCAACGGCAGTCGCGGAATACATAGCATCGCATCGGTTGCGCGCATCAGCGCGTCATCGATCCATCCACCCGCGTATCCCGCCGTCGCGCCGATAGCCGCGCCGATCGATACGCTCACGGCCGCCGAGATGATGCCCATGGCCAGCGACACACGGGCGCCAAACAGGACGCGTGTGAGAAGGTCACGGCCCAACTCGTCGGTGCCAAACCAGTGTGCCCCCGAAGGCGCGGCCCGCCGGTGCGCCAGATCGAGCGCGTCCTCCGCAAACGGAGCCAACTGCGGCGCCAGCGCGGCAACCGCGACCAATACCCCAATCGCGATCGCGGCCACCATCGGGGCGCGGTCTCTCGGGGGCTCACTCAGCCCTCGCGGTGTCGACACGTCAGCCTTCCCGTCGGGCACGCGGATCGAGCCACAGCACGAGCAGGTCGGCTACCAGGTTCAGGGCGAGTACGGCCACCGAGCCGATCATGAGAAACGCCATCAGCACCGCGTAGTCGCGCTTGGCCAGTGATTCGGTAAACAAACTGCCGATGCCCGGCCAGGCGAAAATGCTTTCCGTGACCACCGCGCCCGATGCCAACATGGCGGCATCGAGCAATACCACCGTAACGAAGGTCGGCAGCGCGAGTGGAAGGGCGTGACGCCACACCAGACGCCCCTCGGACAGACCGCGCGACCGGGCCACGTTGATGAACGGCAGTGCCAGGGACTCGCGCATGGCCCGTCGCAAATACCGGGACCACGCTGCCGCCAACACAACGGCCAGCACGGTCGCCGGGAGGACAAGGTGCGACAGCCGATCCAGCACATCGCCGCCATCAAACGACTGCCGTCCCGACGACGGCAGCCATCCCAGCGCACCGGCGAACACGAGTTGCAGCAGCAATCCGAACCAGAACACGGGCAGTGAAATGCCAGCCACGGCCACACCGTTGGTAATGCGGTCCACACCGCGGTGTGCCGCAGCAAACGCACCCGCAGGCACTGCCGCGAGCAACGCCAGCAGCGCGGCCACACCAATCAGCTCGAGCGTCGCCGGCACGCGTTCCAGCACGCGATCAAGCACCGGTCGACCATCGGCGTAACTGTAGCCCCAGTCACCCCGCACAAACGCCTGCAGCCACGTCACGTACTGCACCGCGAGCGAGCGATCAAGTCCCATCGCGCGCCGAAGTCGCTCGATATCTTCGGGCCGGACGTTCGGATTCTCCAGATAGGTGGAGAGCGGTCCCCCAGGCGCGAGGTGCAGCAGCCCGAACAGCAACAGCGAGATTACCAGCAGCAACGGCACCGCCTGCGCGGCTCGTCGTCCGATCAGCAGGAACATGTCCTGCCCACGGTCGCATACGCATCGCGCCCGTGGCGCTCGGCACTCACGGTCGCGTCACCGAGGCGTGATCTCCCACCGATACACATTCCAGAACGGCCCTGCATTCGTCGGATTGCCAGTGAAGTGCTGCAGCTGTGCGGGGATGGCGTCGATCTTCGTGGTATTGTACAGCGGAATCTCTGGCGCCAACTCGGCCAAACGCCGCTGCACGTTCTTGAGCAGGCGAAGGCGCTCAGCCTCATTCGCCGTGCGATCCGACTGATACAACAGCGCCGTCAATGCGGTATCGGCGAGGTAGTTGATGTTCCGTCCGGCCGGCGGCATGCGATCGGCTGCGAAGAACAACGTGATTTCCGGATCGGCGCCCTGCTGCCACCAATGCAGCATCGCGTCAAAATCGCCATTGAACCACAGGCTGCTGATCGACGTGCCGTCGATCAGTTGCACCTTCGCTTCAACGCCCACGTCCCGAAACTGCTGCTGCAGAGCCTGCGCGACGTTCTCGCGGATCGCGAAGCCCGCCTGCGTGATGAGCGTGAACGACAGACGTGTGCCGCCTTTGGCGCGAATGCCGTCGGCGCCCGGGACCCACCCGGCAGCGTCGAGCAACCGACGCGCCGCGACCGGGTCGTAGTGGTAGGCACGCACATCTGGTTCGTAGGCCGGTGACAGCGGTTGAATCGGACCGTTGACCACTTGCACCAGGCTGTCCAACAGCGTGCGCACAATGAGCGACCGGTCCACCGCATGGGCCAGCGCCTGTCGTACCGTCACGTCACGAAACGGCGCGAAACGCTTCTGGTTAAGCGACACATGCTCGTATCCGTTACCCACCACCTGATTCAGTCGCAATGTCGACAGCGGGCGGAGCTCGCGAACTTTGTCCCACGGCACCAGAGCCACCATGTGCACCTCGCCCGCCTTGAGCTGGTTGATGCGCGTGGTGGTGTTGGTGAGGAACTTGAACAGCAAGCGTTTGATCTTTGGATACTCCACGCCTTGCCAGTAGTTGGGAACGCGCTCCAGCAGGATGTACTCGCCTGTCTTCCACTCGACTACGCGATACGGTCCGGTGCCCAGCGGCGCGCGATTGTAATCGTTGGCCGAATTGAGATCGCGCCCGGCCAACACATGCCTGGGCAACGTACCGCGCACAAACTGCAGACGATACGGCGCGTACACTTCCTTGTAGTGCACGACGGCGGTGAGCGAGTCCGGTGTATCCACCGACGTGATACGGTCGAATCCGTCTACACTCTCGGGTTTCCAGTCGCCCTTGTTGATGGCATCAACCGTGAATTTCACATCGGCCGAGGTATGGGCTACCCCATCATGCCACCGTACGCCGGGTCGCAACGTCCACGTCACATCCATGCCGCCGTCTGCCCGCAGCGCAACACCGCCATTCTCCAGCGTTGGGACCGCCGCCGCCAACAGCGGCACGATATTCATGTGCTCATCGTTCACCACGAGTCCCTCCACCACACACGACTCAATGTCTTCGAGAATATGCGTGGCGTATCGGTTCATGGTGTCGGGCTCACGATCGTAGCCCACGATCAGCAGGTCGTTCGACGGCCCGCTGCGACGGCCATCGCTTCGCCCGCATCCGCCGCCAGCCGCAAGTATCCCCATCATCGCGAGCAGTGACGCCGACGCCCGCGCGGCCCGGTGCATGCGTATCATGGTTATGGCTCCATCAAGTTCGACGCCAGCAGTACGGGAATCGCCCCGCGACCCAGCAGTTCATCATGAAATGCGCGCAGCGAAAAGTCCCGGCCACGTACCAGACGGTAGCGGGCGCGCAGGTCGAGAATTTCCTGCGTGCCCAGCCAGTACATCAGGGCAGTCGCCGGAAACATGCTGTTCTTGCTCGTTTCGGCTACCGCACCTTCGGGCGACATACCCACGCATGTCTCGTAGTAGTGCACGCACTCGGCGAACGACCAGTCACCCAGGTGCAGGCGGAGATCAACGATCGCGCGCGCCAACAGTCGAACGCCGGTGTGACGTTCCGAGATGGTTTCCAGCGGGGAGAGCAATCCAAGTTCTTCGGCAAGTCCGGTGGCGTAGCACGCCCACCCTTCCGCCATCGAGCCGCCCAGAAACATGCCGATGCGACTGGCCGCGTCGACCGCTGCCACCGCACCAACGCGCGATGTCGATCGATAGCGGGCGTGCCAGTTCTGCACGTGATGGCCAACCCCGCCGTGGTGCACGATGTGATTGAGAGTGATGGTGCTGTGGTTCCACGCCGACAGGCGAGCCGCTTGCACCTCCAGTGGCATTGACGCGTCGATTGGCGAGACGACATAGTCGTACACATCGTACGGATCGAACGGCGCTGGTGAGCGATAGAAGAGCCAATACAACTGAGGTGCCACGGTGCGTGCCCACGAAGGTATCGGCACATAGCGAATTGGCCAGTCGGGCCACGTCACCGCGTCGCGTGATGTCACGCCCTCGCGAATTTCTCGCCACCGACGTTCGAACGCACCATAGTAGTCCGACACGGCGGGGCGATCAGCGGCCATTGCGGCCTGGGCCGCCGCCCACGAGCCATTGAACGGCGTCAGCGCCTCGCCGAGTTTCGCCGACGCCTCGTCCATTGCCTCGAGGGCCCGAACCAGCAACGCGTGCGGATCCTCGGCGCAGAAGTGCCCGCGCCTCAGCAACGTGCCTAACAGCGCTTCCCCACACGAGTACCCACCCGTGTTCGCGTCTCCACGCGCATCGAGCCACATCGCCGACTCCGAGAACGCTTCACATGCCCCTGCGATCTCGGCGTCCCCTGCGGTTAGTCCTGCTGTTCCCGTGGCGGCGAGCCACTCCGTCAGCCCCGCCCCAAACAACTGCTGCGCCACCACACATTCCCGCTGCGCCCGCTCCCGCCAGCGCGTTGGAATCGGACCAACAATCACCCGACGCATGTCCGCCAAGAACGCTGGAATCGCACCCAGTCGGGCCCGCAGCGCCGGCAATCGTTCCGCCACGGGCGCGAAGTCCCGAATCATCAGCGACACGCACCCAAATATCGCTTCCCCAGTCCACAGCGCCGGATTCCGGTCGTGAAAGAACATGCTTTCCGTTTCGGCGATCCGCACCTCAAGATTCGCTCGCGCCAGTTCGGCATCCAGCGCAGCCGAGTCATCGCGCAAAGCCACGAATCCGCCAACCGGGAACGGCTGCTGTGCGGTCATTCGCGCATGCAGCGCCCGCATCTCATCCACGTCAGCCTGCCGCGACGCCATCGACCAATCGGGAAGCAGACTATCATGCGCGTGCATGCCGGTGAACGTGGCCGTTACCGGATGCCGCGCGTAGTATTGCGCGAAGAACGCGTCCAGCGCGCTGCACTCCGTCGCGGCGCTCAGGGCGCCGCGCCCGCGTCCAACGGAATCGACACCCAGCGCCGCTCCCGGAACGACTGCTCCACCGCGTTGATCAACTCCTGCACATGTGCGCCGTCGTCGAAATTCCCTTCATTTTCCGGCCCATCGCTCACAATTTCGGAGATGAACGAGTGCACCAGGTTGGCGTAGAACAACGAACGCCACGACTCGGTTTTCGAACCGCCGGGCGGATAGAAGCGCGCCGGCACCTCGAGTTCGCGGAACTCGACTTGATCGCCCGTGGCAGCCTTGAGCGACTCGCACACGCCATGCTCTTCCACCAACCGGCAAATGAGCGCGCCCTTGCTGCCATATACCCGTGCTTCGAGCCCTGGATAATTTCCCACCGTCACGAAACTGGTCTGGATAGATCCGATGGCGCCGCTGTCGAACTCACCGATAAATATGTCGCCGTCATCGATATTCATGCGCATCATTGTGCCCGTGGCGCGCACCATGCGCTCGGGGATGAAGTTCTTCATGGTCCCCACAACGGCCTTGAA